>JBHIBR010000407.1:0-2085 GCA_046759145.1 Nitrospinota bacterium
GGGGTGCTCCACCTGGCTCGTCACCAGATGGACCCGGAAGCCGAAATGGGCGAGCACGCCGCGGAGGGCCATGTTGTCGCTCTCGGTGCCCCCTGAGGTGAAGACAACCTCCTCGACGTCCGCCGCCCCGATGAGCGCCGCTACCTCCTCGCGCGCCCACTCCACCGCCTTGCGGGCCTCGCGCCCGTAGCCGTGGATGCTGGAGGGGTTGCCGAAGCTCGCCCCGAGGAAGGAGGCCATGGCCTCCCTGACCTCGGGGTGGAGGGGAGTGGTGGAGTTGTGGTCGAAGTAGACGCGCCGGGCGCGCCCCCCGTCGTCGGGCCTCATTCTCCCGCCCTCAGGGGCTCTCCCGGCGCCGCTCGGCCCCCAGGCGCTCGGCCTCGAGGGCCTCCTCCAGGACGCGCACCCGGCTGTGGAGCGCCTCGATGGCCTGGGCGTAAGGGTCGGGCACCAGGTGGTGGTCGAGGTCCACGCGGGGCTTGCCCTCAGGCCCCCGCTGGGCCACCACCTTGGCGGGGACGCCCACTGCGGTGGCGTTCGGGGGAACATCGCTGATGACGACCGAACCCGCCCCCACCTTGCTCCCGCTGCCGATGGTGAAAGGCCCCAGAACCTTCGCCCCCACGCCCACCAGGACGTTATCGCCCAGGGTGGGGTGGCGCTTGCCCTTCTCCAGCGAGGTCCCCCCCAGGGTGACCCCCTGGTAGAGGGTGCAGTTGCGTCCGATGATCGTCGTCTCGCCGATGACCACCCCCATGCCGTGGTCGATGAAGAAGCGCTCGCCAATCTGCGCTCCCGGGTGGATCTCGATGCCCGTGAGGAAGCGGCTCACGTGGGAGATCCACCGGGCCAGCAGCTTGCGGTTCTTCCGCCAGAGGAAGTGGGCCACCCGGTGGAAGACTACGGCGTGGAAGCCCGGATAGCAAAGCACGACCTCGGCCACGCTCCGCGCGGCAGGGTCCCGCTCGAAGGCGGCCCCGATGTCGCCCCGGATGAGCTCAATCGCCCGTCGGACCTTCTTTCGCATGGCAATCCCCAGCCTGCCGGAGGGCGGGCGGTAAGCGGCGCGGGCTCAGCCTGCCAGTTCGGAGGGGAAACGCTGGGTTCGCTCGCACACCGTCTCGAAGTTCACGTTGTCCAGGAGGCCTTCCACCCGCGTCTTGACTTCGCCCCACAACCAACCGAAATCGCACGGGCTGGGCCGATGACAGCCCAGGGGGGCAGGTGTGCCCAGGCACGGGACGGGGTCGAGAGAGCCCTCCGTCGCCCGGATCACCTGACCCACGGTCACCTCCCGAGGAGGGGCTGCAAGGATGTAGCCCCCCCGTGAACCCCGCGCGCTCAGCACAACCCCCGCCCGCCTCAGGTCCATCAACACCTGCTCGAGGAATTTCAGGGGGATGCGCTGGCACTCGGCGATCTCGCGCAGAGTTGTCCGCCCCCGGCCGTAGTTCGCTGCTAGGTGGTGAGCCACCCGCAGCGCGTATTCCGTTTTGGCCGATACCCACATGGAAGGCACGCCCCTTCCCTACAGACACTATAGAAATTATAAGCCTCTTTTGTCCCAGGATCAAACTAATCTCGCGGCCTCATCCCTGGAGGGAGCCTGAGGGGGCTCCCGAAGGCGGACAGCACGGGGCTCCGCCGGGGGCGCTCCTGTGGGCCTCAGCCAAAATTGTTAGCTTCCCTCCTGCCTCTTTGGATGGGAGAATCCCGCAGCAGCCGAGCGAGGGGGACCCTATGCAAGACGAGCTCTTGAAGCTTCGCGCGGCGCTCGCCCGCTACCCGGACTGGGTCCGGGACGAAACCGCGGGGCTCAACACCGGACAGCTCGCCTTCGCGGCGCGGGAGCCCGCCTGGGCCCGCTGGTCCATCGACCTCCAGATGCGCCACATGGCCATGGTGCCTCCCACCTGGCTCTGCCTGCGCGGGGGAGAGGCGCTGCGCGCGGCGGGCTACGCCTTCCCGCCCTCCGCCGAAACCCTCGCCAACATCCGCCGGGCAGGAGGAAGGCACGTGCCTCTCGAGGTCGCCCCCCACCGGGAGGCGCTCCTCGCCCTGATGAGGCTGTGGTCGGAGTTCTGC
>JBHIBR010000408.1:0-2033 GCA_046759145.1 Nitrospinota bacterium
GAGGCGGCCCCGGGCCCGGCCGCCCCGCAAGATGCGGAGCCCCGCGGGCCGGACCTCTCCGAGGGGCTCGGGCACGCTCACGAGGCGCCAGAAGCGCTCCAGGACAGCCGGGTCGGCCTCCCGAAAGAACGCGCTGGTGGCCGTGGGGCCGTGAAAGGCCACGAGGCCGGCATGCTGGGTCAGGACGGTGAGCAAGGCGGTGACGTCGCTCGAGCCGACGAAGACGGTCGGGTTGGCTCGGATGAGGTCGATGTCGAGGAGCGGCAGGAGCCGGGTCGTGCCGTAGCCCCCCCGGAGGGCGAAGATGCCCCGGACGCCGGGGTCGGCGAAGGCTTCATGGAGGGCCTGGGCCCGCGCCTCATCGGGCCCCGCCAGGTAGCGGAGCCGGGCGGATGGCTCCCCGATGGTCTCCACGGTCAGGCCGAGGGCGCGCAAGGCAGCCCGGGCCTGGCTCAGGGCCCGGCGGGAGACGGGTCCAGCGGGGGCGACCAGGGCCATCCGGTCTCCCCGGCGTAAGGCCGGCGGCCTTGTGGGCGGCATGGTTTGCGCTCCTGGAGCGGGCTTTCCCCACCCCGTGTGGTTCTCGGTATAGGGGGAGGAGGCCCCAACGGGCTGTGGCCTCCTCGGAGAAGGATACAATATTTAGGGGTTATCCACAAGATTCTCCACATCTGTGGATACTAAAATCCCCCGGCTGGAAGGCGACAGGCGGGCTCCTTCTGGCCGCCGCTGGGCGGCGAGGAAAGTTGCGAAGAGAACGGGCGAGGGATTATATTAGCATTGGGGGATGTTCCTCATCGAAGGTTGGGAATTTAAGTAGATGGCCTTTACGGCATTCGACCATCATGCCTGAAGGCCTTTTTTCTTTGATCGTCGACCTCTCTTAACCCCTTGAACCTCCATCGGTTGGAGGGTTCATGATGGTGGGGCTCGATCTCTTCGAGGACTCAGGGGACACGCGTGTCTTTCGAGACCCCCTCGCCTCGGACAGCCGGCTCGCCTGCTGCATCCTCTGCGGGGCCTTGGTCCCGACGAACCGCTTGGAGGAGCACCTTCTGGGGGACGAGGCGATGGTCCGCATCATTGGGCTCAGTCACCCGCACTGGACGCGCGCGGAGTGTCTCGACTACTACGTTCAGACCTACAGGCCGGGCTTGACGAGGCGTATCGAGGCCTCGCGGGGGACAGGGGGGAGCCGGCCTTCGGGAGGGCCGGGCGATGAAAAAGATTCTCATTATTGAGGATGATAAGGGGGTGGCCCAACTCCTGGAGGAGGAGCTGACTGAAGAGGGCTACGAGGTGAGGCGGGCCGCCAATGGGCGGGATGCCCTGGCAGTCTGCAAGGCTTTCGTGCCGGACCTCATCACCCTCGACCTCAAGATGCCCGTCATGGACGGCCTCGAGTTCCTCGAGATGTACCGGGTGGAACACCCCCACACCCCTATCGTTATCTGCACGGCCTACCCGGAGTTCAAGCAGGACTTTAAGGTCTGGGCCTCCGATGCGTACGTCGTCAAATCGGGCGATATGAGCCAGCTCAAGGCCATCATCCGCGACCTCCTCGCTCGCTCTACGGCCCCGTCCTGACAGGGCCCGGTAACTCGAGGCGGCCCGTACCGCCGGGCTGGTCGCCTCTCAGGGCCTGGGTCGCGGCGGTCTCGGTCTGGCGTCCCCTTCCCCACCTCCTCGGCCAAGGTGGTCGCTCAAGGCCAGGCCCCCGTCTTCCGTCGTTCCCCCTCCTTACGAGGGCCCCCCCGTTGTCTCTCAATCCCTGGTTAAGTCCTTGTATAGCGCTAGGATGTATGATGGCAAAAAATATTCGGGAAAATGGCAGCCATCCCCTTGTCAGGCGG
Source organism: Nitrospinota bacterium (assembly GCA_046759145.1). Taxonomy (GTDB): domain Bacteria; phylum UBA8248; class UBA8248; order UBA8248; family JBHIBR01; genus JBHIBR01. The sequence continues at coordinate 1,854 of JBHIBR010000408.1, forward strand.
GGTGGACGTGTGTATAATACGCCTTGTACCGAAGCCGTTCGCGCGTCATAGCTAAGCGAGTTACTCCGGAATTGTCCGGACCCGGGAGTTCGGAAAGAGGGTAATGGCTATGAGACGAACGGTGATTTCCCTTCTCAGCAGTTCCCTTCTCCTCTTTACCACCTCCGCCACCCCTGTCTC
>JBHIBR010000409.1:0-2027 GCA_046759145.1 Nitrospinota bacterium
AAGCGGGGCGTTGAGTTCGAAGAGCACCTCGTGTTTGCTGGCACCCCCGAGTGGGAGGCCATGAGGAAGCGTACGGGCGGGAAGACCGTCCCCCAGGTGGTGATCGACGGGGAGGTCATCGGCGGGTTTGACCGCCTCTCCGCCCTCGACGCGAGCGGAGGGCTCGCCGGCAGGGTGGCGGGCTAAGAGGCCCCGCGCCCGCCGAGGCCCCGCTCGGGAGGAGGAGCGCCATGGCCCTCATGAGCCCCGCCCAGTACCGGGAGAGCTTGCGGGACGGTCGCGCCGTCTACTTCCGGGGGGAGAGGGTGGAGGACGTGACGGCCCACCCCGTCATCGGCCTCGCCGTCGAGCACGCCTCCCTCGACTACGCCATGGCCGAGGACCCCCGCTGGCGTGAGCTCGCCGTGGGGGGAGACCCCGAGACGGGCGAGCCCGTGAGCCGCTACTACCTCCTGCCCCGGAGCGCCGAGGACCTCCTCCAGCGCTCTGCCCTCATCGAGCGGGCCACCGCCCTGGGGGGCACCCTGGTGGTGCTCATCAAGGAGATCGGCTCGGACGCCATCTTCGCGCTCCGTCTCATTGCGCGGGCGATGGACGAACGGCTGGGCACGCGCTACCTCCCGCGCGTGGAGGCCTTCTACCGGCGCTGCCGCCAGGGGGATCTGGCCGCTGCCGTGGCCCAGACGGACGTGAAGGGGGACCGGAGCCTCGGCCCCTCCCAGCAGGCCCACCCCGACTACTACCTCCGGGCAGTTGGGGAGGACGCGGAGGGGATCACCGTCCGCGGGGCCAAGGCCCACACCTCGGTCGCCACCAACGCCCACGAGCTCATCGTCCTTCCCACGCGGGCGCTCAGGCCCGGGGACGAACCCTACGCGCTCGCCTTCGCCGTCCCCCTGAACGCGCCGGGCCTCACCCTGGTGGCCTCCCCCTGGGGAGCCCATCGCCACGACCCCTTCGAGCGGCCCATCAGCAGCCGCCACAGGATGATGGAGACGCTCACCATCTTCGAGGACGTCAAGGTGCCCTGGGAGCGCGTGTTCCTGAAAGGGGAGGTGGGGTTCGCGGGCCCTCTCGCCCACAGTTTCGTGGAGTTCCACCGCTTCACTGCCATGAGCTACAAGCTCCCCCTCCTGGACCTCCTGGTGGGTGCCGCGCACCTGGCTGCCGACTACAACGGGGTGGCCTCGGCCGCCCACGTGCGGGACAAGCTCGCCCGCCTCGTCGCCTACGCCTGCATCTGCCGCGCCACCACCCACATGGCGGCCCACCAGTGCCGGACGGCCGATGGGGTGGCCGTCCCCAACGCCGAGCTCCTCAACGTGGCCAAGTTCTATTTCGCCACCAATTTCCACCAGGCCCTCGCCTGGGTGCAGGACATCGCCGGGGGGCTGCTGGTGACGGCCCCCGGCCGGGAGGACGCGGAGCATCCCCGGCTGGGGGAGCTGATCGACAAGTACCTGGGCGGCCGGGCAGGGGTGAGTGCGGAGGACCGCCTGCGGCTTTTCCGCCTCATCGCGGAGATCACGGCGAGCGACTACGCGGGCTACCAGGGGGTGCTGGCGATCCACGCCGAGGGGTCCGTCGAGGCGGAGAAGCTCACCTTGCTCCGCGCCCATGACCCCTCCCCGGCAATCGCGTACGCCAAGGAGCTCGCGGGCATCCGGGACTGAGGGGGTCCTGCTGGCCGCCGCCCAGAGCCCCCTCGCGGGGGGAGGGGGAGCTCAGGTCTTCGTCCGCAGCGGGCGGCCCGAGCACGTCTCGCCGCGTCGGCCCCGACCTCCCGCCGGGTCGGGAGGCCAGCGAAGGGGGGGAGCATCGTGATCGAAGGGATGAAGATCGTCGACCTCACGCAGCCCATCTACCCCGGCATGCCCGTCTACCCGGGTCACGTGAAGACGGTGATGTGGACGCACCCGAGCCACGAGGAGATCCGCATCCTCAAGGGCACGGGCTTCTCCTACGAGGCCCGGGGCCTCATCTTCTCCGACCACGGGCCCACCCACGTGGACGCCCTCAACCACATC
>JBHIBR010000410.1:0-2008 GCA_046759145.1 Nitrospinota bacterium
GGGCGAGGAAGACGGGGTGCCCCGAGGGGCGGCGCCTGCTGGGGAGGGGGAGTGAGCGAGCCGCTGCGGTTCCGGCGCATCCTCCTCAAGCTCAGCGGGGAGGCGCTGGTAGGGGAGGAGGGCTACGGCATCGATGCCGACGTGGTGCGGGCCATCGCGGCCGAGCTCAAGGAGGTGCGGGACCTGCGGGTGCAGACGGCGGTGGTCATCGGCGGGGGGAACATCTACCGCGGCGTGGCCGGCGCCGCCGGGGGGATGGAGCGGGTCAACGCCGACTACATGGGCATGCTGGCCACCGTCATCAACGCCCTGGCGCTGCAGGGTGCGCTGGAGAAGGTGGGGGTGGTGACGCGGGTCCAGAGCGCCATCCACATGCAGGAGCTGTGCGAGCCCTACATCCGCCGCCGGGCCATCCGTCACCTGGAGAAGGGCCGGGTGGTCATCTTCGCGGGGGGCACGGGCAACCCCTACTTCACCACAGACACCGCGGCGAGCCTCCGGGCCATCGAGGTGGACGCGGAGTGCATCCTGAAGGGGACGAAGGTGGACGGGGTCTACACCGGCGACCCCCTCCTGGACGAGGGGGCGGAGCTCCTGGAGCGGCTCACCTACTTCGACGTGCTCCAGCGGGGGCTCAAGGTGATGGACGCCACCGCCATCTCCCTGTGCATGGACAACGAGCTGCCCATCATAGTCTTCAACCTCAAGCAGACTGGCAACCTCAAGCGCCTGGTGCACGGGGAGAAGGTGGGCACGCTGGTGAGCGCGGCTTAGGGGGAGGGTCTGTGGAGGCCGTCTTCGAGGACATGCGCCAACGCATGCGGGGGACCCTCGACGCCCTGCGCAGGGAGCTCGGTCGGCTGCGCACCGGTCGGGCCTCGGTGACGCTCCTGGCGGGGATCAAGGTCAACTACCACGGGACGCCCACGCCCCTCAACCAGCTGGCGAGCCTCTCCGCGCCCGAGCCCCATCTCCTGGTGGTCCAGCCCTGGGACCCGAGCGCCGCGGCCGAGGTGGAAAAGGCCATCCGCACCTCCGACCTCGGCCTCAACCCCGCCGGCGACGGCAAGGTGATCCGCGTCCCCATCCCCCCCCTCACCGAGGAGCGGCGCCGGGAGCTCGTCAAGCATGTGAAGAAGATGGCCGAGGAGCACAAGGTGGCCCTGCGGAACATCCGGCGCGACGGCAACGAGGCGCTCCGGGCCCAGCAGCGGAAAGGCGCCCTCAGTGAGGACGACCTGCGGCGGGGCCAGGGCGAGGTGCAGAAGGTCACCGACGAGTTCGTCCGGCAAGTGGACGGGGTAGTCCAGAAGAAAGAGCAAGAGATCCTCGAGGTCTGAGGGTTCCGCCCCGCCGCCCCAGCCCGGTCTCTGTGGTCTCCTGCCGAGGTTGTTGGAGGGCCCCTCGTTGACCTGCGCCGAATCCTCCCAGCCCATCGACCCCGCTCGGCTCCCCCGCCACATCGCCATCATCATGGACGGCAACGGGCGCTGGGCCCGGCGTCGGATGCTGCCCCGGGTGGCGGGCCACCGCGAAGGGGTGAGGGCGGTGGACCGGGTGGTGACCCGCTGCCGGGAGCTCGGCGTCCAGGCCCTCACCCTCTACAGCTTCTCCTCGGAGAACTGGAGGCGTCCCCGGGAAGAGATCTCAGCCCTCTGGGGCCTGCTGGCGGAGTACCTCGAGCGGGAGCTCGGGCGGATGCTCCGGGAGGGCATCCGCTTCAACACCATCGGCCACATCCAGGACCTGCCCGGGTTCGCACAGGGCATCGTCCGGCGCGCGGAGGAGACCACGCGGAACGAGCGGGAGATGGTGCTCACCCTGGCGCTGAGCTACGGCTCGCGGCAGGAGCTGGTGGACGCCTGCCGGCGGGTCGCCCGCGAGGTGCGAGCCGGACGGCTGGAGCCCGAGGGGGTGAACGCGGAAGTGCTCGAGCAGTACCTGGAGACAGCGGGCCTCCCCCCTGTGGACCTCCTCATCCGCACCAGCGGAGAGCAGCGCCTCAGCA
>JBHIBR010000411.1:0-1997 GCA_046759145.1 Nitrospinota bacterium
GGCCGAATCCCTCTCTACTTCATGTCCTGGAGGCCCAACCGGCCCGACATCTGGGAGGAGGCGCTGCGGCGTTTCACCCGCGCGCACCCCGAGGTGGAGCTCATCCGAGAGATCGGCCCCCACTCCTCGACGGCCTACCACGACCTCCTGAGCCAGAAGCTCAAGAACGCCGACGCGGCCCTGGATGTGTTCTTCATGGACGTCATCTGGCCCCCCGAGTTCGCCGCCGCGGGCTGGGCCCTTCCCCTGGACGGGCGTTTCCCCCCGGCCGAGCAGGCGCGCTACCTTTCGGGTCCCCTGCGGGCCAACCGCTACCGGGGGAGGGTCTACGGCGTCCCCTTCCGGGCGGACGCGGGCCTCCTTTATTACCGGAAGGACCTGCTGGCCCAGTACGGCTTCGAGCCCCCGCGCACGTGGGAGGAGCTGGTGCGGCAGGCGCGCGTCATCCTGAAAGGGGAGCGGGGGAGGAGGCCCGCCCTGCGGGGCTATTCGGGCCAGTTCAAGCAGTACGAGGGCCTGGTGTGCGACATGCTGGAGTTCATCCACAGCCGGGGCGGGGCGCTCGTGGACGAGGAGGGGGCCCGAAGCCGCATCGCCGAGGTCCCGGCTCTCGAGGCCATCCGCTTCGTGCGGGACTCCATCATCGGCGGCATCGGGAGCTCCGCCCTCCTCACATACCAGGAGCCCGAGTCCCTCGCCCTCTTCGTGCAGGGAAACGCCATCTTCCACCGCAACTGGCCTTACGCCTGGGCCATCGCGAACGACCCCGCCCGCTCCCGGGTGGCGGGCCGGGTGGGGATGGCCCCTCTGCCTCACTTCGAGGGGGGGAAGAGCTTCTCCACGCTCGGGGGTTGGGCCATGGGCATCAGCCGTTACTCGCGCCACCCCGACCTTGCCTGGAAGTTCACACGCTTCATGACGTCCCCCGAGATCCAGAGAATCTTCGCCCTGCGGGGCGGGTTCGCGCCCACGCGCCGGGAGCTCTATGAGGACCCCGAGGTTCTCGCGCGCCTCCCCCACATGCGCCAGCTCTACGGGATCCTCGAAGCCGCCACCCCTCGCCCCCGCACCCCCCTCTACCCGCGGGTCTCCTTCGCCCTGCAGCTCTTCTTCAGCCGCGCCCTCTCCTCCCGCCGGGAGGATCTGGGCGCCCTTGCCCGTCGGGCGGGGGCCGAGGTGGAGGCCGCCCTCGCCTTGGCGGCGCGGCCGGGGGGCGAGAGCGACGGCCCGCGCCGAGGCAGGCCTTGAGCGAGCGGAAGGCGGGCTGGCTCCTGGTCATCCCTGCCTTCGCCTTCATCGCCATCTTCGCCCTCTACCCTGTGGGGCGCACCCTCTGGCTCAGCTTCCACCGCCACATCCTGGTGCTCCCCGAGCTGGGGGAGAGCTTCGTGGGGCTTGCCAACTACCGGAGGCTCCTCCAGGACCCCTCGGCCCTCGATTCGCTCGCCTTCACGGTGGGCTTCGTGCTCCTCAGCACCCTCCTGGAGCTCCTCTTGGGCCTGGGCGTCGCCCTCGTACTCCACCGCCAGTTCCGGGGCCGGGGCTGGGTGCGGGCGGCCGCGCTCGTCCCCTGGGCCCTTCCCACCGTTGTGGCGAGCCAGATGTGGCGCTTCATGCTCAACGACCAGTACGGCCTGGTGAACCGCCTCCTCTTCGGGACGGACGTCGCCGCCTACCCGGCCTGGCTCGCCGACCCGTGGGGGGCGCGGGCGGCCATCCTCGTGGCCGACGTGTGGAAGACAACCCCTTTCGCCGCCATCCTCCTGCTTGCGGGCCTCCAGACCATCCCGGAGGAGCTCTACGAGGCGGCGAGCGTGGATGGGGCGGGGCCCTGGAAGCGCTTCTTCTCGGTGACGCTGCCGATGCTCAGGCCGGCCCTCCTGGTGGCGCTCCTCTTCCGCACCATCGATGCCTTCCGGGTGTTCGACCTGGTGTTCGTGATGACCCAGGGGGGACCGGGGGGTGCGACGAGCGTCCTCCAGTTCTATGGCTACAAG
>JBHIBR010000412.1:0-1994 GCA_046759145.1 Nitrospinota bacterium
AAGATGCCCACTGTGCTCGCCCCGAAGAGGGGCTCGGCGAAGAGCCTGAGTTCCAGGATGGGACCCTCGGCCCGGAGCTCCGCCCAGGCGAAGGCGGCAAGCGCCAGCGCGCCCAGCGCGATGGCCCCCGCCACCGGGGCGCTCGTCCAGCCGGCCTGCTGCTCCTGGCTTAATCCCCAGACCAAAGGGACGATCCCCAGCGCCAGGAGCGCCGCTCCCAGCAGGTCAAGGGAGCCCTCCCCGGCAGGCTCGTCCCGGTCGAGGACCCGCGAGGCCAGGAGGATCCCCAGGATGCCCACGGGCACGTTCACGAAGAAGATGGAGCGCCAGCCCAGGTAGGCCGTCAGGAAGCCGCCCAGGGTGGGCCCCAGCGAGAGGCCCACGCCCACCACCATGCTTGCCACGCCCAGGCCCGTCCCCCGCTCCGAGGGGGGAAAGGCCGCGACCACGATGGCGGGGCTCACCGCCATGATCATGGACGCCCCCACCCCCTGGAGCACCCGGAAGCTCACCAGCCAGCCCACCCCCCCGGCCAGGGCACAGAGGAAGGAGCTCAGGGTGAAGAGCCTCAGGCCATGGAGGAAGACCCGCTTCCTCCCCGCCAGGTCTGCGAGGCGGCCCGCCGCCAGCAGGAGGCCCGAGATGGTGAGGAGATAGCCCATCATCACCCACCGGACCGAAGGGAGGTCCACCTCGAAGGCCCGGGCCAGGGTGGGGAGGGAGATGTTCACAATGCTGCTATCCACTGTGGACATGAACACCCCGGGCGAAGTGCCGAGGAGGGCGAGCCATTTCTTCTCAAGGCGCACCGCAACTCCTCCCTTCAGACACCACGCGCTCGGCGCCCTGGACCTTAGCACAGGGAGGCTCGGGCGGGAACGACGGCGTTTGCGGCGATGTAGGTCCTGTGCTCTAATGCGCCCGCGCAGGGTTGTGCCGGCAAGGGGAGGAAGAGCGGTGAGAGCCTCCGTGTTGGACGGTCCCCACAAACCCTTCCGCCTGGAGGAGCGCCCCGTGCCCAAGGCGGGTCCGGGGGAGGCGGTCGTGCGGGTGCGGGCCTGCGGGGCGGGCCTCACCATCCAGCACACCAAGGCGGGCCGTGCTGCGGCGAAATTCCCCATCGTCATCGGCCACGAGATCGCCGGTGAGGTGACCGAGGTGGGACCGGGTGCCGAGGGCCTTCGGGTGGGCGAGCGGGTGACGCCTCACTTCTACCTCACCTGCGGCCGGTGCAAGTGGTGCCGGCTCAACCGTGAGACCCTGTGCGAGAACCTCCTGGGCCACATCGGGCGCGACATCGACGGCGGCTACGCCGAGTACGTGAAGCTCCCGGCCCGGAACCTGGTCCCCCTCCCGGACTCCCTCCCCTACGAGGAGCACCCCGCCGAGGTGGCCGTCATCTGCGACGCGGTGGCGACCCCCTACAAGGTCGTCCGGAGGGCGCGGCTGGCCCCCCTGGAGGACGTCCTGGTGGTGGGGGCGGGGGGCGGCGTGGGCATCCACATGGTGATGATGGCCCGCTGGGCGGGGGCGCGGGTGATCGGGGTGGACCTCGGCGAAGCGAAGCTCCAGGCCGCTATGGAGGCAGGCGCCCACGCCGTCATCGACGCGAGTAAGGACGACGTGGTCGGCTCCGCCCGGCGCCTCACCGGCGGGAGAGGGGTGGATGTGGCCATCTCCTTCGTCGGCAGCCCCAAGGCCATGGAGCCCGCCTTCCGCAGCCTCGGCCCCGGGGGCAGACTCATCGCCCTGGCGGGCGCGGCCGAGGGCCCTTTCTCCCTCCATCCCCGGGACCTCTTGAGCGGCGAGCGGGAGGTGCTCGGAAGCCGCTATGTGACCAAACAAGAGCTCATCGAAACTCTGGCGCTGGTGGCCCGGGGGGACATCTGGCCCAAGGTCACCGAGCGCGTCCCCTTCGAGCTGGAGGCGGTGGAGGAGATCCACCGGCGGCTCGAGGAGGGCTCGGTCATCGGACGGGCGGTCGTCGTGTTCGC
>JBHIBR010000413.1:0-1993 GCA_046759145.1 Nitrospinota bacterium
GGCCTGTCCGGACTAGTCCTCTACCCACGCCACCGCCCGGATGGGGGAGCCCGTCCCGCCCCGGAGCTTCAAGGGGAGGCCGAGGAAGCGGAAGCGCTTTCCCACCAGCCGCTTCGGGATGACCAGGTTCTCGGTGTTGAGCATCCTGTGTTCCTTGCACACCTGGTGGGCGGGGTAAGGCTCGGGGGCCTCGGGGACCATGGTGGCAGGGTTCTCGATGGTGAACGCCTCGCAGCCCACGTTCACCACGCCCCGGTCGGCCAAAAACTCCGCCGCCCCGCGGCTCAGGCCCGCGAATTCCGTCCACCACTTCTCGGGGTCGGCGAAATACCTCTCGTAGTGGCCGGTGTGGTAGAGGAAGGTGTCCCCCCGCTCGACGGCGAGCTTGTGGCGGGAGAGTTCGCCCTCGATGTGTTCGGGCTCGATGAAGGTGCGGGCGGGGATTTTTGAGAGATCCACGCAGAGCGCCCCCGTGATGAAGAGGCTCAGGGGAAGCTGGTCGATGGAGGGGGCGTCCGGGGCGGGGTCGAAGTGGTTGATGGCGTCCACGTGGGTGGAGCTGTGGTCGGAGAGCTTGAAGGCCTTGGCCTGGAAGGAGAACTTTCCGCCGAAGCGCTCCCTCGACTCCTCGTGGGTCAGCATGGGCCAGATCTCGGGCGTGGGGTGGAAGGGGCGCGCGTAGCCTCCCGGGCTGATGGTCTGGGAGAGGTCGATGATCTCCACGTCAGAAAGCCTCCCTCAAAGCGAAGACGAACGGGCAGCCGAGCTGCACATAAGCCCCTTTCGATGCGCAAGATAGAGTGGGCCAAAGATAACACGGGAGGAAGAGCGGAACCAAGGGAGGCACATGCTCCAAGGGGCGGCCACGCTTCAGCGATATGTCTTCCCCCGGTGCTTCACCCATCCCCCCGGCCTCCTCCCCTGCGGGTCGCGGTGGGTCCAATGCAGAAGGCCGCCCTTTTTGTTCCACTCGTAGCGGCCGTAGGCCTCCACCCGGTCTCCCACGGCCACCGGCACCCGCGGGGTGAGGGAGATGTTGTGGGAGATGAGGAGAGAGAGGCCGTCCTCAAGCCGGATCAGGAACCTCTGGTGCCGCCTCCCTTTCAGGTCGTCGCGCAAGATCCGATAGACCTCCCCCTCGACCCCGAGCCACACCCCGCTCCGGCGCGCCTCGAAGGCCTCGCGGGCGGCCGGGACCGCCGGTGCGGTGGGGACGGTGAGGGTCCGGGGAAGGAGGACGACCGCAAGGAAAACGCCCAGGAGGGCGAGGAGGGAGAGGATGAGGAGGAGGCGGAGACGGGGGGTACGCATATCAGGGCAGCGACCCTATAACCCAAGTCCACATGCCCAATCCAACCGCATCCGACCGTGGAGTGCAAATCTGCGGTAGCCCCACCTAATCCTCCGCCCGCTTGTGGATCTGGCTCATCTTCTTGGAGCGGCCCGCCGAATACACCACGCAGCCCTTGGGATAGTGGTAGGGCCCGTGAGGCACGTTGCCGCCGCCGTAGACGTAGTCGCCCGGCTTCAGGACCTTGCCCGCGACGTGCATCTCCCCTGCCAGGACGAGGGTGCTGTGGTAGTAGTCGTGGGTGTGGCGCGGCTCGGTGTAGCCGGGCGGAAACTTGACGAACTTGTCCACCCGCTCGGAGACCTCGTCTGCGCCTTGGGCGATGATCTTGACCTGAATGCCGGGCGGAAGGCCCAGGATCGCCTCTCCGTCCTGCCATTCGATCTCGTCGGTGTTGACGGCCAGGAATGGAATCGCGGGCTCCATCTCGTATCCCTCCCTTTCAGGTGGTCGCGCAAGACCCGATAGACCTCCCCCTCGACTCGGAGCCACACCCCGCTCCGCCGCGCCTCGAAGGCCTCCCGGGGGGTGGGGGCCGCCGGTGCGGTCGGGGCGGTGACGGTTTGAGGCGCAAGGCGGACGGCAAGGAAGGCAGCCAGGAGTGCGAGGAGGGTGAGGGTGAGGAAGAGGCGGGTGGGGGGT
>JBHIBR010000414.1:0-1992 GCA_046759145.1 Nitrospinota bacterium
GCGGCGGGGGGGGGGGGGGGGGGGGGGGGGGGGGGCCGGGGGTCGTGAGTGCCCGGACGCGGGGGCAGCTCTTCGCGGTTGCGACCTGCCTGCTGTGGGGCTCCACCGCGGTGCTCTTCAAGCTGGGCGGGCGGGGGCTCCCTGCCCTCGACGCGGCCGCCATCTCCCTGCTGGTGGGCTCGGGGGGCGTGCTCCTCCTCTGGGCCCTCAGCCGCAGCTCCTCGCGCCCCGCCATCCCCCGGCGGGCATGGCGTTTCCTCCTGGCGGCCGCCGCCTTCCAGAGCGCGGCCGTCCCCTTCTACTACGCAGCCCTCTTCCGTCTCGAGGCGGCCACCGTGGCCGCAGTGAACAGCACGCAGCCGCTTCTCTCTCTCACCCTCGCGTTCCTCTTCCTCCGGGAGATGGAGCGCATCACCCGCCGCGTGGTGGCCGGTGCGCTCCTGTGTGTAGCGGGGACCCTCCTGGTCCTGCGGTGAGGGGGCTCCCTCGACAGGATGGGCCGGCATTGTCTATCCTCGGAGGGGAGCGCGCGGGCCGAAAGGAGAGGTAGGGGCGGAGGGTGGCTGTCTCTCTAAACTGAAGGAGGACGAAGATGGGCAAGGTGATCCACATCTCGAAGCTCAGGGTGGAGAATGAGGTGGGGCGCGGGATGAAGAGCGCCTACCTGGAGGCGTTCCCCGACCAGCCTATCCGTTACGGCATCCACGGCGGCATCAAAGACTTCTATAAGGCCGAGCCGCCCGAGGAGCGCCCCGCCACCCTCGACCACTTGGTGGCGTCGGTGGCCGGGTGAATGACGGGCAACATGGGAGGCGCGCTGGAGGCGCGCCAGATTCCGTCTGCGCCCGACAAGCTCACCGCCCACGTCGAGGGCCTGATCGAGGAGGTGAACGGGAGGCCGCTTGTGACCACCATCCGGGTCCACTACAGGGTCCGGATCCCCAAGGGAAAGCTGGAGGAGGCCCAGCGCGCGCTGGAGGTCCACGAGCGGGGCTGCCCCGCGTCCCAGAGCGTGCGCCGCGGCATCGCCATCGAGTACACGGGGGAGTTCGAGGAGGAGTAGGGTTTCGCACTCAGGGAGCGACGCGGCAACGGCGGTCACCAACGCCAAGTACAGCGCGAGCGCAACCCTCTGCAATCCGGAGCGTCGGGCGATCTCGACCTTCAGGGAGCCGAAGTCGGCGAGCAGGAAGTCAAGCTGTCGATTCGCGGCAGGTCTTGGCTCGTCAACAGACAACGTTTTGCCCCCGAGAGATGTCTAACGACAGCGCTCAGCGGCCGGCGCACCCGGTCCGCTGAAGCGGTTGGTCAGGTGCCGATCCGTGTCACTTGGCCGCGCGCCGCCTGCTGCAGTGCCTCGAGAAGCTGCGGAACCAGGGGGCGGAGATCGGCGAGGCGATTCGTTCGCGCACGCAGCACGATGACCGCAATCGAAAAGCGGGGAAGGTCCTGCTGGAACGCGAGGTTACGATCGACAGTCACAAAGGCGTCGAATTGGCCTTCGGCGAGTACGAGGAGGTCGCTATTCCTGATCGTGGCCCACCCCGCCTGGGGTACGGTCCTAACCTCGTGGCCAACGATGTCTCTCGCGAGCCGCCGGTCAACGCACTCGTCCAGGAGAACCCTCACGACGCAGAGGCGACCATGCGAGCTTTCGCTTCCTCAAGAAAGGCGATCACCTGTTCCCGTTTCACGGTGGGAAAGCCTTCGAGGAAATCGTCGATTGTCTCGCCTCCCTCAAGGTAGTCGAGCAGCGTCTGCACCGGCACCCGGGTGCCGGTGAACACGGGGGTACCCCCTAGGACGTCGGGCGAGCAGCTGATGATTGGCTGACTCATGAGAAGTAGGTTACGCCATGAAGTCTGATCGATCAAGCGGCATCTAACGAGCGGCATCAGGCGCGCGCGTCAGCGCGTCGGCTGTATGCCCTGGTTAGGCGGCCCCAACCTCAACGAACTCCCCCTCGGAGCTCGGCGGCGGCACGGGTAGTCC
>JBHIBR010000415.1:0-1979 GCA_046759145.1 Nitrospinota bacterium
CACTCGCACCTCGGCCGACGCCTCGGGCGCCAGCCTCTGGAGGAGCACCTCCCGGAGCCTCTCCAGCCGGCCCCGGTCGGCGATCTTCCCCCCGTCGGCGTCGGTGACATAGAAGACGTCGATGGCCCGCACCCCCTCGGTGGAGATCTTGGCAAGGGAGATGCTCACTCCCTCCTCGCTCAGGGTGCGGGCGATCTGGTAGAGGAGCCCGACGCGGTCTGCGGTGAAGACGTCCACCACCGTGTAGCGGTCGCTGATGGCGTTGTCGTACTCCACCACGGTGGGCACCTCGAAGTGGACCCTCCACTTGGGCCGGAGGAAATCCCGCCGCCTCTCCACCAGCTCCTCCATGGTGAGACGCCCCTCCAGCAGCTCGCGCAGGCGCGCCTCCACCCCAGCCCAGATGGCCTCTTCGGTGACCGACCCCCCCTCGGCGCCCACCACCTGGAAGACGTCCAGCGCGACGCCGTCCTCCCGGGTGTAGACCTGAGTCTCCAGGATGGAGATCTCGTGGGCGGCGAAAGTCCCCGCCAGCATGGCGAACAGCCCCAGGCGGTCGGGGCAGCAGATGGTCACCTGGCTGTTGCCCATCCGACGCCGGTGCGAGACCTCGAGGACGAGGGGCTCCGTCCGCAGGCGCCGCACCATGAGGATGTGGCGCAGGATGTCCTGGGGGGGCGTGGTGGCCAGGTACTTCTCAGGCATGAGTCGCAGGTGGGCGTCCACCTCATCCTCCTCCGCCCGGATGCCCCCCGCCCGCATCTCATAGAGCACCCGGGTGCGCACCTCCTCGCGCACCTTGAGCCAGCTCGCCGCTCCCCTCTCGGTCAGCACCTGGCGGGCCTTCCAGTAAAGCTCGTGCAGGAGGGCCTGGCGCCACTCGTTCCACATCCCTGGGGCCACGGCGCTGATGTCGGCGTAGGTGAGGAGGTAGAGCATGTTCAGCCGCTCCACCGTCCCCGCCTCCGCGGCGAACTCCCGGATGAGTTTGGGGTCCTCCATGTCGCGCCGCTCGGCGGTGCGGCTCATGGCGATGTGGTGGCCGGTGAGGAACTCCACCAGGCGGCCCTCGTCCGCGGGAAGCCCCATGCGGATGACGATGGGGGGCACCATGACGGCGCTCCGGTGCACATGGCGGGGGCCCCGGGCCTTGCCCAAGTCGTGGAGGAGGAGGGCCAGCCGCAGCAGGTGGGGCCGCTCCAGCTCCTTGAAGATGCGGCCGAACTCCTGGAGGGAGAGCTCCTTGGTCACCGCCAGCTCGTCCAGTTTGGCCTGGGTGAAGAGGGTGTGTTCGTCGGCGGTGTAGCGGTGGTAATGGTCGTACTGGACGAAACAGGTGAGGCCCTCGAACTCGGGAATGTAGCGGCCGAGGAAACCCAGCTCGTGCATCGAGCGGAGGGTGCGGGCCACGTCCGAGTGCTCCCGCAGGATGTTCAGGAAGGAGTCCCGCACGTGGGCCGAGGAACGGAAGGCGTCGTCCACCCGGTGGAGGTTTCTCCGCACGAACTCCTTGAGGTTGCGGCCCAGCCGGCAGCCGAAGCGCTGCTGCTGCTCGAACACCCGCATGAGGCCGGCGGGTTCTTCCAGGAGCGCTTTCCCATCCCCGTCCAGGGAGAGGGTGTGGTAGTTCACGAGGACGAGGCCGCCCCGGAGCCGTTCGATCCGGGGCCGCCGCCAGCGGCCGTCCCGGAAGCGCTCCTCGCAGGCGTCCAGGAAGACGCGGCTCGTCTGGAAGAGGGTGCGCGCCCGGAGGAAGTATTGGCGCATGAGTTGCTCGCCGGCCGTGGCGCTCTCCTCATCGCGGTAGCCGAGCGCGGGGGCCACCTCGGCCTGGGCGCCGAAGGTGAGCACCTCCCGCTTGGCCCGGGCGCGGAGGTGGAGCTCGTTTCGGACCCGGAGCAGGAAATCGTAGGCCGCCTGGGCCTCTTCCACCTCCTCCCGGGAGAGGAGCCCCTCGCGGACCAGCTCGGCCAGCCCCC
>JBHIBR010000416.1:0-1963 GCA_046759145.1 Nitrospinota bacterium
ACCGCCGGGAGCGGAACGCCGACTGGGCGGAGCGGGCGGTGCGGGAGAGCATCTCCGCCGACGAGAGGGAGGCGGCGAAGCTCAACGTGGTGGACCTGGTGGCGATCGACATCCAGGGGCTCATCCTCGCGGTGGACGGCCGTGAGGTGAAGACCACCGTGGCCAAGGTGAAGCTCGAGACCCGTGGGGGGGAGCTGGTGAGGTTCGGCATCGGGTTCCGCCAGAAGGTCCTCTCCCTCCTCGGAAACCCCAACATCGCCTATCTGCTGATGCTGCTGGGTTTCTACGGCCTCTTCTTCGAGCTCGCCAACCCGGGAGCCATCTTTCCGGGAATCGTCGGGGGGATCAGCCTCATCTTGGGCTTCTACGCCCTGCAGGTGCTTCCCATCAACTACGCGGGGTTGCTGCTGATCCTGCTGGGGCTCCTGTTCTTCCTGCTGGAGATCAAGGTGCCGAGCTACGGCGCCCTCACCATCGGCGGGGTGATCGCCATGACGCTTGGCTCCATCATGCTGATCGACTCGCCGGCCCCCTACCTCCGGATCTCCCTGACGGTCATCATCCCCGCCGTAGCTGGCACGGCTGCCTTCTTCGTGTTGCTCATCGGCATGGGGATCCGGGCCCAGCACCGGCAGCCCGTCACCGGGCACGAGGGGCTGGTGAACGCCCGCGGGGTGGTCCGGACGGTGGTCCAGCCAGAGAGGCCGGGGAAGGTGTTCATCCACGGAGAGCTATGGGATGCAGAGGGCACCGAGGCCATCCCCTCCGGGGAATCCGTCCGGGTGGTGGCCGTGGAGGGCCTTCGGCTGCGGGTCCAGAGGGAGGAGGGCTCTAAATGACCCCGACCGCCATCGTAATCGCTATCGTCGTCCTGTTCATCCTCAGCGCCCTGCGGGTGTTGCGGGAATACGAGCGGGGGGTGATCTTCCGCCTGGGCCGCTTCTATAAGGCCAAGGGCCCCGGCCTCATCCTGGTGTGGCCCATCATCGACAAGATGGTGCGGGTGAGTCTGCGGCTCTTGGCCATGGACGTGCCCCCCCAGGACGTGATCACCCGGGACAACGTGTCGGTGAAGGTGAACGCGGTGGTTTACCTCCGCGTCATACAGCCCCAGCAGGCCGTCATCGAGGTGGAGGATTTTATCTACGCCACGAGCCAGCTCAGCCAGACCACCCTGCGGAGCGTCCTGGGCCAGTCTGACCTGGACGAGCTGCTGGCCGAGCGGGAGAAGATCAACACCCACCTGCAGGAGATCCTGGACCAGCACACCGACCCCTGGGGGATCAAGGTGACCACGGTGGAGGTCAAGCACGTGGACCTGCCCCAGGAGATGCAGCGCGCCATCGCCCGCCAGGCCGAGGCGGAGCGGGAGCGGCGCGCCAAGGTGATCCACGCCGAGGGCGAGTTCCAGGCCTCGAGCCGCCTGTCCGACGCCGCGAATATCATCAGCGCGAGCCCGGGGGCGCTCCAGCTCCGTTTCCTCCAGACCCTCACCGAGGTCGCCACCGAGAACAACTCGACGTTGATCTTCCCCCTCCCCATCGAACTCCTGGAGCCCCTCATGCCCAGGCGCAATCGGGCCGCTCCGGCGGGCCCGCAGCCGGGCGGCGGAGGGGGGGAATCCTGAGGACGCAGCTGTATCACACGAAAAGACCGCGCATAGCGGAGTACAAGAATTCCACCCCGTTCAGCCATGAACGGGAGAATGAAGGGACTTGGCACATCTGAAGTGGAATGCTAGCTTTGTGACATTCGTTGAAGAACGAATCGGGCGAAGGAAGTTTAAACCTAGACGCTTCAAGAGCCCGCCTGCCTTCATAGGCCAAAGAGGGGGGGCGCCATGAATCGAAAGGCGCTTCTTCAAGTGGGTACCGCGATCTCGGTGCTCATTCTAGCCAGCGGGTGCAACCTAGAAGTTATCCCAAAACCTGCCTGAAGACGCTATAATTCCGCCACGGTCCCC
>JBHIBR010000417.1:0-1945 GCA_046759145.1 Nitrospinota bacterium
CCGGGCACCCCCTTCCGCACCAGCACGGAGAGGGGCCGCCGCCGGCCGCGCGCCTCCACGGGCGGCGCCGCGCGGGGCTGGGGGCCATCTTCGCCCCTGCACGGGGAGAGGGGGCGGGCGTCCGCCGGGCGCGAGACGAAGGTGGCCGAGAGTTCGGCTCCTCCTTGCTGAGGGTGAAGGGCCATGAGAATCGGCGGGGCGCAAGAACTCCTCTCCGCCCGGTGGCTCGTGCTCCTCAGACGCCGCCTGCCGGCCCTGAACTCGGCCAACGTCGTGATGATCTCGGCCGCTGCGGTGACGGCGGCCTTGGTCATCTATCCGATGGCCTACCTCGTCCTCGCGAGTTTCCAGATCGAGCGCTGGGGAGAGCCCACCGTCCTCACCCTCAACAACTACGTTCGCCTCTTCACCAACCCCCGTCTCTTGGACGCGCTGAAGAACACCCTGTTCATGTCCCTGGGGACGAGCCTCCTGGCGACGTTCCTCGGCGTCTCCCTCGCGTGGATCACCGCCCGCACCAACGCTCCGTGGCGCGAGAGGTTGGAGCCGCTGAACCTCGTCCCTTTCTACCTCTCCCCCCTGGTGGGCGCCATCAGCTGGATGTATCTGGCCTCGCCGAATATGGGATTGATCAACGGCTTCTTCGTCCGGAAGCTCGGTTTCGCGGAGCCCCGCTCAACATCTACTCCCTCGGGGGCATCATCTGGGTGATCGGGCTCTTTTACACCCCCTACATGTACCTCTTCACCATCGGCTCCCTGCGCAAGATGGACCCGGCCCTGGAGGAGTCGGCCCGGGTTGCGGGCTGCGGGGTGCTCGCGACCACGCTCAGGGTCACCTTGCCCCTCGCGCTGCCGGGCATCCTGTTCGGCTTCAGCCTCACCCTCATCACCAGCGCCGGCTTCTTCGGCGTGCCGGCCGCGCTGGGCCTGCCCGCCAAGGTCGATGTCCTGGCCACCCTCATCTACGAAACCGTCGAGCAGGAGACGCCCGACTTCAACATGGCAGCCACCTTCGCCATGATCATCTTCGCCCTGACCATCCTCACGCTGGTGGTGCAGCGGAAGGTCATCCTGCCCCGCGAGTTCACGACCGTCACCGGCAGGGGCTACCGCCCGGCCATCATCAAGCTGGGCCGGTGGCGCTACGTCGCCTTCGCCTACAACCTCTGCTACCTGGTGGCGGCCGTGGGCCTGCCGCTCACGGCCCTGCTCCTGGTGTCGGTGTCCGAGAACTGGTACGGCTCCTTCGACCCGAGCCTCCTCACCCTGGAAAACTACCGGTGGGTCCTGTTCGGCTTCCCGCTCACCAAGAACGCCATCGGCAACAGCCTCTTCCTGGCCCTCGTGGGCGCGACGCTGGCCATCCTGCTGGCCTTCGTGCTCGCCACCATCATCTACCGGACCAAGGCCCCTGCCCGCGGCGCCGTGGATTTCCTCGCCAGCTTCCCCATCGGGGTGCCGGGGATCGTCATCGCCATGGGCATCCTGGTCGCCTACATCCGCACGCCCGTCTACGCCACCATCTGGATCCTGGTGCTGGCGTACGTCACCCGGTTTCTGCCGGTGGGCTTGAAGAGCGTCTCCGCGGTGATGCTGGCCATCGGGCCCGAGCTCGAAGAGTCCTCGCGGGTCTGCGGGGCCTCCTGGCTGCGCACGGCCTGGTCGATCAGCCTGCCCCTCATGAAGTCGGGCTTCCTCGCCGGCTGGCTGATCCTCTTCCTGATCTTCATGCGGGAGCTCAACACCTCCATCCTCCTCTTCTCTGCGGGCACCGAGGTGATGTCCGTCGCGCTCTACATCCTGCTGGAGGATTCGCCCCCGGTTCATGTGGCCGCGTACGCGATGGTCCAGACGCTCATCCTGCTGGGCGTGGTCCTTGTGGTGCGGAAGGTGGCGGGGGCGCGGGAGATGGCGGCCTGAGGCGGGGGCCCGGCCGCCGGAGG
>JBHIBR010000418.1:0-1945 GCA_046759145.1 Nitrospinota bacterium
CTCAACCCCCCGGCCCAACGCCCGCCAGCCATTGTCTCCCCCCACGGGGGCGACCGGACTGCAGAGGGCCGCCTCAGGCCCCTCGGCCCCGCTCTTGAGCGGAGAGGCCGTGCCAGCCGCGAGGGCGGCGAGGAGGGCGAGCGCGCTCCTGCGGGGCAGATGAAGAGCCATGGTGGTGGAATTATAGGAGGGGCACCTGCCCGTGTCATTGCTTTCCCGTGCCGGGGGCCGTGGCTCACTTCTCGCCTGGGCGAGGCCGCCGCGTGGCACGCGGCAACGGCCCTGCCGGGCGAGGTTCGCGGGGAGCCTCTACCCCCGGCGGTTGAAAGTGGCTCTGTGGGACTGGTAGAGTTTGAGGAGGCTGGATCCGTGGGGGTCCTTAAAAAGAGGGAGAGGCCCCTTGGAATCCCTGCTGGCCGACCTAGAGATCCTCAAGCTGGCCATGGCGACCGAACTCGAGGGGCGGAACCTCTACCGGAGGCTCGCCGAGCGGGCCACCCACCCCGAGGCCCACAGGCTGCTCCAGGACATGGCGGATGAGGAGCCCATCCACCTGAATGTCATCGAGGAACTCTACCGCAAGCTCCGCAGCCAGCGCTACGGGTTGGAGGCCGATTTTCCCATCTTCAAGGGACTGCCGGAGGAGAAGTCCGGCATCCGCGCGATGCCCACCCTGGAGGAGATCCTCCGCGTCGCGGGGGAGCCTGCCGACGAGGCAAGCGCTTTCCGGGCGGCCATCCTCATCGAGAGGCGCGCCCTAGAGACTTACCAGGACCTCCTCCCCCGGGCCCAGGACAGCCAGGCCGCCGAGCTGCTCCGCTGGCTCATCCAGGAGGAGACCCAGCACCGAGGGGACCTGGAGCGGCAGCGGGATGAGCGGGGCGTAGAGCGATAAGGGGAGCACCCGGAACAGCGCGTGCCCGGCGGGGTTGAGCGGGCCGGGCCATTCCTCCGGGCGGCCCTAAGCGCCGGTCCTGTAGTCCCAGGTGGTCCAGCGCTGGGGGGTGACGAGGAGGCGCACCCGCTGCTTCTGAGCGAGGGGGCCCCGCAGGAACCCCCGGGCAGCTTCCTCCCCCAGGTAGCGACGCGCGAGGCGTCCGAGGAGCTCGTGGTCGAGCCCCACTCCCTCCACGACCTCGGCCGTCCCCTCCACCACCACCGCACGGTAAGGGGCGACGGGGTCGTCCACACACAGCGTGATCCGCGGGTCGCGGCGCAGACAGCGCACCGTGACCGAGTCCCGTCCCGTGCTCAGGATGAACTTGCCCCCCTCGTAGAGGTACCAGATGGGCTTCATGTGGGGCTGGCCGCTCTTGCGGATGACGGCCACCCGCGCCATGTGGGGCTCGGCGAGGAAGGCGTCCATGTGGGTGGGATGCTCGGTCATGGGGGCTTCCTCCGGCGCGCCCGCGATCCAAAGCGCCCCAAGCTACTTTCCGCCCGGAGGGCCGTCAACGGGGCGCTAAAAGCCCACCGCGCAGCCATCGCGCCGGTGGTCTGAGCCCGCCACGTAGGCCCCCGACTCCAGCCGCCGGATGGCCTGCCCGCCCCCGAACCCCTCGAACCCCCCTGCCCGGGCCACCCGGTGGCCCCGGCGGGAGAGCTCGGCGAGCACCCCGTCGGGCACACCTTGCTCGATGGCCACCTCCCTCCCGCCCAGGATGCGGAACCGGGGGGCGTCGATGGCAGCCTGAACGTCCATCCCGAAGTCCAGCATGTTCGAGAGCAACTGGACATGCCCCTGAGGCTGCATGTCGCCCCCCATCACACCGAAGGACAGGACGGGCTTCCCGTCCCGGGTGAGGAAACCCGGGATGATGGTGTGGAAGGGCCGCTTCCCTCCCTCCAGGCGGTTGGGGTGGGAGGGGTCGAGGGAGAAGCCGGTCCCCCGATTCTGGAGCACCACCCCCGTCTCGCCCGCCGTGACGCCCGAGCCGAAGTGGTG
>JBHIBR010000419.1:0-1942 GCA_046759145.1 Nitrospinota bacterium
GCCTGATGAAGGCCGTGGAGAAGTTCGAGTACAAGCGGGGCTACAAGTTCAGCACTTACGCCACCTGGTGGATCCGCCAGGCCATCACCCGCGCCATCGCGGACCAGGCGCGCACCATTCGTATCCCGGTCCACATGATCGAGACCATCAACAAACTCATCCGCACCTCCCGCCAGCTCGTCCAGGAGGCGGGCCGCGAGCCCACCCCGGAGGAGATCGCCCGGCGGATGGAGCTCCCTGTGGAGAAGGTCCGCTCGGTCCTCAAGATCGCCAAGGAGCCCATCTCGCTCGAGACGCCCATCGGCGAGGAGGGGGACAGCCACCTGGGCGACTTCATCGAGGACAAGACGGCGGTCGCCCCCCAGGAGGCGGTCATCAAGATGAACCTCAAAGACCAGACCGTGAAGGTGCTCCAGACCCTCACCCCCCGGGAGGAGAAGGTCCTGCGCAAGCGCTTCGGGATCGGGGTGGACAGCGAACACACCCTGGAGGAGGTGGGCCAGGACTTCGAGGTCACCCGCGAGCGCATCCGCCAGATCGAGGCCAAGGCCCTGCGCAAGCTGCGCCACCCCAGCCGCAGCAAGCGCCTGCGGAGCTTCGTCGAGGAGTGAGGGGGCCATGGCCCCCCTCCTCTCTCCTCCCCCCGTCGGGGGGAGGTAGGTGGGGGGTGCCCGGTAGCACCGTTGACAGGGAGGTGAGCCGGCTTTAGAAAAAGAGAGAGGCCTGCTGCACGGGGGAGCGCCGCCTCCCCGGGCGAGGGCGGGCCGGTCCCACGGGGCCCATAGCTCAGCGGTTAGAGCCGCCGGCTCATAACCGGAAGGTCCCTGGTTCGAATCCAGGTGGGCCCACCAGCACTCATCCGCGGAGGGACGCCATGGGGAGCCTCGCCGAGCTGGTTTCCGCATTGGTCGGAGGCCCCGGGCGGGGCACCCCAGCGCGCCCGCGCGCTGGGGACCCCGGGCGGCCGTGAACTCCCAGCTCCGCCACCTGGTGGCGCTCCAGGGGCTCGACGACGTGTTGGCCGAGCTGCGGCGGCGCCGGGCGGAGGTCCCGGGCAAGATCGAGGCGGAGCGGGCGAGGCTTAAGGCGTTCGAGGAGAGGGCTCGCCGCACGCGCTGCGCCCTGGAGGCGGAGCAGAAGGCCCAGCGCGCCCGGGAGGGGGACATCAAGGAGGAGGAAGCCCGGCTCCGCAGCTGCCGCACCAAGCTCAACCAGGTCAAGACGAACCGGGAATACCAAGTCCTCCTGGCCGAGATCGCCTCCCTCGAACAGAAGGTCGATGCGCTCGAGGAGGAAGTCCTCCTGCGCATGGAGGAAGGGGAGAAGCTCCGGGCGGAGCTCGAGCGCGAGGAGGAGGAGCTGCGGAGGACCCGGGCTGAGGTGGAGGCCGCCTGCCGCAAGCTCGAGCAGGAGAGGGCGGAGCTCGACGCCGCCCTGAAGGCGCGGCGCGAGGAGCGCAAGGCGCTCGCCGCCCCCATCGAGGAGAACTGGCTTCGGACCTACGAGGAGTTGCTGGAGCTGCGCAAGGGGCGGGCGGTGGTCCCCATCCGGGAGGGCATCTGCGCCGGCTGTAACACGCACGAGACGCTCCAGCGCTATCAGGTGATCCGCCTGGGGGAGGAGATTTACACCTGCGCCCACTGCCAGCGCATCCTCTACTGGGAGGAGGAGAGGGTGGAAGCTCCCCTGGCGGGCCCCCCCAGCGCGCAGGCGCGCTGGGGGCCCCTGGCGGAGCGGTCGTGAGATGGGAGGGGGGAAGGAAAGAGGGAGGAGGCTCCTCCTTTACACCGACGGGGCCGCCCGGGGGAACCCCGGCCCCGCCGGGGCAGCGGCGATCCTCTGCGGCGAGGAGGGGGAGACGCTGGAGGAGATGGGACGGCACCTGGGTTGGGCCACGAACAACGTGGCCGAGTACCAGGGCCTGCTGATGGGCCTTCGGAGG
>JBHIBR010000420.1:0-1929 GCA_046759145.1 Nitrospinota bacterium
GCTCTCGCGCAGGGCCTCGAGGTCATCGAAGCGGGTCATCGTGCCCATGAGCCCCAGGGGCTGGGCCTCCGCCTCGCGGGCCACGTAGATGAGGTATTGCTTCGCGAAGAGGATCTCCCCCCCCTCCACGGTGGGCTCCAGGCCCAGGTCGCGCGGAAGATCCTCGGAGGAGATGGCGATGTGGGAGAGGCGGCGGGTGGCCAGGGCGATCTCCCGCGCGCGCAGGAAGGTGGCGGCCGACTCGATGGAGGTGTACACCTCGACGCTCCCGGGCGAGAGGCCGCGCTCTCGCTCCAGGCGGCCGATGGCTTCGTCCAGGGCGCAGAGCTCCTCGGGGCCCTCGGGCTTCGGGAACGCCACGCCCGCGAGGCCGGGCCAGATCGAGGCGTCCAGGTCCTCCGGGAGCAACTCCGGCCGGTTGTTCACCCGGACGAACACATCCGAAGCGCCCCTCGCCGCTAGGGGGATCGAATCGCGTACGAGGCTCCGGGCGCGCCCCTTCTCGGAGGGCGCCACGGAATCCTCGAGGTCCAGGATGATCGCGTCCGCCCCCCGCCGCCAGGCGCTCTCGACAAAGCGGGGGACGTTGGCCGGCATGTAGAGGAGGGAGCGTCGAACGAGGGTCATGCGCCGGTCTTCCACAGAGGGTCCTCCTCTTCCGAAGGAAAACCCATTATAGCGGCCCCGGGGCTCCGCCCGTGAGGGCAGTTTGCGCCCCCGCCCGGGGCGGCATAAGATGCGGTCGCGACCTATCTAGTGTTCTTTTCTCGAGGCAGGAGGAAAACCCTGGGCCAGGCAGGGAGGCCGGAGCAATGCGCTACCCACGCTTCGACTTGGATGGGCAGGTGGCCCTCGTGACGGGGGCCGGCCGGGGCCTGGGCCGCGCCATGGCCCTGGGGTTCGCCCATTTCGGCGCAGAGGTCGCCGCGGTGGACCTGGAGTTCGGCGAGGGAGAGCCGCTCCGCGCGGAGGTGGAAGCCCTGGGCAAGCGATGCCACCTCATCCGGGCGGACGTGACGGACCTGCCCTCGGTGGAGAGAATGGTGCAGGAGTCCCTCGCCGCGTTCGGCCGGATTGACATCCTGGTCAACAACGCCGGCACCAACATCCGAAAGGCCCTGGCGGACTTCCAGGAGACGGACTGGCACGGCGTGGTGGACCTGAACCTCAAGGCCGTCTTCTTCTGCACGCAGAAGGTAGGGGAGGTCATGCTCCGCCAGGGGGGAGGGCGGGTCATCAACATCGCCTCCATCATGGGGCTTGTGGGGTGGGTGCCCCCGACGGGCTACGAGCAAGGCCCCTATTGCGCCAGCAAAGCTGGCGTGGTGCTCCTGACCAGGACCTTCGCCCTCCAGTGGGCTCAGAGAGGCATCCGGGTCAACGCCATCGCCCCGGGTTTTCTGGAGACCGACCTCACCCGAGGCCTCCGGGAGAACCCCCTCGCCTTCCAGGACATCACCCAGCGCACTCCCCTGGGCCGGTGGGGGAAACCCGAGGAGATCGTGGGGCCCGCCGTCTTCCTCGCCTCCGAGGCGAGTAGCTACATGACGGGCCACACGCTGGTGATGGACGGGGGGTGGACAGCGGTGTGAGGGAGGGCGAGGGGCGGGGGCGCCCTCACTGGGGCAAGCTCAGCTCGATCAGGTACTCCCGGATGGCTCCACAGTCCTTGGCGGGCTCCCGCACGCGGTCCCGCTCGCAGGCGAGCCTCACATACTGGCGCAGGGCGCTCCGGGCCTTCTCTCGCTCCCCCACACGGAAGTAGAGGATCCCGAGAGCCCGGTGGGCCTCCGCAAAACGGGGCTCCAAAGAGACCGCTTTCTCGTAATAAGGGGCGGCGCGCATCCGCTCGTCGAGGTTCTTCCCCGAGCGGCGGTAGATCTCCCCCCTGTAGTAGTGGGCTTTGTAATCCGTGGGCACAGCCGCCAG
>JBHIBR010000421.1:0-1926 GCA_046759145.1 Nitrospinota bacterium
CGCCGAGCTTGAGTGCGGGTTCGACGCGCACATCCAGCGGCCCCCCGCAGGGACACCGCCAGGCGAGGGTGTCCTGGGGGTGGGTTTTTTGGCATAGGGTGCAGTAAATCTCGTACATGGGCCGCACCCTCGCGCAGGGGAATCTCCTCCGCTTATAGGCCAAAAGACGCCAAGGGCGCAAACCCCTCGGATGAAGCGGGATCAGGAGAGAGGCCTCGCCCTTGCTGCGCGGCTGGAGCGCAGCTCTCGCAGGTAGGGCCAAGAGAGGCCAAGGACGGTCAGGAAGAAGAAGAGGGCGCTGTAGGGCAGGGCCCCAGAGATGGGGCGCGTCAACGGGCGCGCCCCACCTGCCTGCGCCACCTGGCGGAAGACCTCGGAGCCCGCGAAGAGGCCGATCATGACGGGGATGAAACTGATCCCGTGCATGAGCTCCGGCAGCCCGAAGTCGAACCGCGAGTAACCGGAGATCTCCTCTATTGGATGTGAAAGTGTCGCGGCGGCGCCGAGCTACGCCCGGATCAGCAGCTTGCCCTCTTCGATGCTCTTCTCTCCGTTCGAGACCAGGATCGGGCGGCCACAGGGCGAGGCTGTGGAAACCCGAAGGGGCCCACAGATCACAGGGACTCCCGAATCGATCCGGGAGGGAGAACCGTCACGGGAGGAGGATGTGAACACCGGGAAGCTCCGGCCAGCACGCCGGGGCGGCCGTCTAGTTGGCCAGTTCTGTTTGCAGGTGTTCGAACAAGGGTTCCACCTTCAGGAAGGCCTCCACCACCTCCGGGTCGAGGTGCTGGCCCGCCTCCCGCACGATCAATTCCCGGGCCTCGGCGTGGTCCGCGGCCTCCTTGTAGACGCGCTTGGAGGTGAGGGCGTCGTAGACATCGGCAAGCGCGACGATGCGTCCAGAGAGGGGGATCTGCTGCCCCTTGAGGCCGCGCAGGTATCCGCCCCCGTCCCAGCGCTCGTGGTGCGAGTAGGCGATCTCCTTCCCCAGGGTGAGGAAGGATTCCCCCTTCACGTTCTGCTCTGCCCGCCGGAGGGTGTCTCCCCCGATGAGGACGTGCATCTTCATTGTCTTGAACTCCGAGGGGGTGAGCCGGCCCGCCTTGAGGAGGATGTGGTCGGGGATGCCCACCTTGCCGATGTCGTGGAGGGGGCTCGAGCGCTCCAGGTCCTCGAGGTACTCGCGGTCGATGTAGCCCGCGTAGCGGGGGTGCTGGGCGAGGGCTTCGGCCAGCAGGCGGCTGTAGGCCTGGATGCGCTCCAAGTGACGCCCCGTCATCTTGTCCCGGCTCTCGGCGAGGCGGGCGAGGCTGAAGATGGACACGTCGCGCACCTGCTCGATTCTCTGCGTGCGCGCCTCCACCTCCTGCTCCAGCTTCTCGTTCATGAGCTGGTAGCGGGCGTTCTGCTCCTTGAGCAGCCTGTACCAATGGAACAAGAACGCAGTGCTCAGCACGAACAACCACAGCAACAAGAAGCTGACGGTCCCCGCGAGGTCCTCCATTTTGCCATCTCCTTTCGGCCCACCGCGTTGCACCGCAGCTCGTGGGGCACAGCGTGCCGGGAGTGATTGAGCAAAAGCCGTGCCAGCGGCCGCTCCTTCTCCCACTAACAACCCTTTGATATGTTTGTCCTTAGGCCGAAGGCACGCCCCCGGCTTCCCATGCCCAGGTCCCCGGGCGGCCTAGGGTGGGGTTTACGTTGCCTTCAGCCATCCTGGGGCCCTGTCGCCGTCGAGCGCGCCCGGGCCGCCGTCAAGCCCGGCCTCCTCTGCAAGGACCCCCAGGCGGAGGGCGAGCGCGCGGTGCGGGAGAACCCCTTTGCGGACTACGGCGAGTTCATCGCCCACGGGATCGGGATGATCTCCCACGAGGCGCCCACAGTGAGTGCGAGCTCGACCCGCCCCCTGGAGGCCGGCATGGT
>JBHIBR010000422.1:0-1915 GCA_046759145.1 Nitrospinota bacterium
GGGGTGGGGCACGACGTCATCCCCGTGGCGGCCGATGTGGTGCGGGAGGCGGCGGGAGCCTGCGGGGTGGAGGTGGAGACCACCTCTTACAGCTACGGGGCGCTCCGCTACCTGGAGGAGGGAGCCCCTCTTCCCGAGGACGTGCCGGGCCTGGTGCGGGACCTCGCGGCCCGGCACGACGCCATCCTCTTCGGGAGCGCGGGCCTCGACCCCCGGGTGCCGCCCGAGGTGAACTGCCGGGACCTGCTGGTGGGGCTCCGCTGGGAGCTCGACCTCTATGTGAACCTCCGTCCCTCTCCCCTGCTGGACCGGCGCTTCTGCCCCCTGCGGGCTGAGGTCCCCATAGACCTGGTGGTGGTGCGGGAGAACACCGAGGGGGTGATGAGCCGCCTGGGGGGCAACTTCAAGAAGGGCACCCCCGACGAGGTGGCAATCCAGGAGGACATCAACACCTACAAGGGGGTGGAGCGGATCTGCCGCTACGCCTTCGAGTACGCCCGCGCCCACGGCTACCCCAAGGTGACCATGGCGGACAAGAGCAGCTCCCTCATCCACGCCCACGGCCTCTGGCAGCGGGTGTTCTGGAAGGCGGCGGAGAATTTCCCCGACGTGCGCGCCGAGCACCGCTACATCGACACCCTCTGCATGGAGCTCATCCAATACCCCGATCACTTCTCCGTCATCGTCACCAACAACATGTACGGGGACATCCTGAGCGACCTCTGCGCGGGCCTTGTGGGCGGGGTGGGGGTGGCGGCCTCGGGGTGCATCCACCCCGGGAGGGTCTCCATGTTCGAGCCCGTCCACGGCACCGCCCCCGACATCTGCTTTCAGGACAAGGCGAACCCCTTCGCCGCGGCCCTCACGGGGAGGATCCTCCTCGAGGCCCTCGGCCACCGGAGGGGGGCCGAGCTCATCTGGGAAGCGGTCCGCTCGGCGGTGCGGGAGGGGAAGCTCACGGCCGACCTGGGGGGAGAGCTCGGCACGAAGGCCGTGGGGGAATATCTCTGCGAGAGCGTCAGGCGCCTCGCCCAGGCGGGGAGGGCTTGACGTAGGGCCTGAGAGAAAACTCCTCAGCCGGAGGAGAGGAAGCGCGCGGGGTCGAAGCTCGGGCCGAGACCGAAGGGGTCCTTTCGCCCCAGGATGAGAGAGGCGGCCATCTCGCCCAGGGCGCCCGAGCAGGTGGCGCCGTGTCCCCCCAGGCCCGCTGCCCAGAAGAAACCCTGAACCTCCGGGTCCCAGCCGACTACAAAGCGGTCGTCGGGAGTGAGGGTGCGCAGGCAGGCCCAGCTTGCCTCAAAGCGCAACCACTGAAGGCGAGGCACCTTCCGGCGGAGCTTCTCCCGCAGCACCTCCGCCATGGCCGCCTCCACGTCAGGCAGGGAGGGCGGATGTTCCTCCTCGTCACAAGCGCTGAGCAGGAGGCCCCCGGCCTCGGGCCGGAAATAGTGAGAGTCGTCCACATCCCACACGAGGGGCCAGTCGGGAGCGGCCCACGAAAGGGAGCCCGTCCGGAATAGGTGCCGGCGGCAGGGCCGGAGGGGCAACCGCGCCGCCCCGGCCATCTCACCCACAGGCCCCGCCCAAGCGCCCGCGGCGTTGATGAGGCAGCCCGTCTCCACGCGCCCCGCGCCCGTCTCGGCTGCCGCTGCGCGCCCGTTCCGCACCTCGACGGCCTTGAGCTCGCAGCCGAGCCACACCTCCGCCCCGCCCGCCCGGGCTCCTTCGAGAAAACCGCGCAGCAGCCCCTGGATGTCCACCACCCCGTCGGAGGGACACCAAAGCGCCCCCTCGAACTCCGCCCCCTCGAGGACGGGCACCCGCTCAGCCGCCCAGGCGCAGGTCCGCACCTCGGCCTCGAGGCCCGCCGCCCGGGCCCGGCCGGCGGCAGCCTCCCGCCCCTTGAGCGCCTCTC
>JBHIBR010000423.1:0-1915 GCA_046759145.1 Nitrospinota bacterium
GCTCGGAGGGGTCGGCGAGGACGCGGTGTCGGCGCGCCTTCTCGATGTAGTCGCGCAGCCCGCCGACCTCGAACCCCGCGGGGTCCATGAAGCGGTGACCGCGCGAGGTCCGGCCGCTCTTCACCTCCCCCAGCTCGAAGGGGATCACCTCTCCGTCCAGGAGGGCCGCTACCCAGTGGATGGGCCGCACGAAGCGGAAGCTGCCCTCCCCCCAGCGCATGCTCTTGGGTGCGGGGAGTTTCGCGATGAGCTCGGGCAAGAAGAGGCTAAGCACCTCGCGGGCAGGCGCCCCGGGGTCCTCCCGGAGGAGGTACACATAGGGACCCTTGGGCGTCTCCTTGACCCGGAGGTCCTCCACCCCCGCCCCCTGGGCCCGGGCGAAGCCCTCCGCCGCCCGGGTGGGCCTTCTCTCTTTGTCGAAAGCCACCCCGGCGGGGGGCCCCAGCAGCTCTCTCGAGAGCGGAGCCTGGCGCCCCGGGAGGCCCTCCGCAAAGAGGACGAGCCGCCTGGGCGTGCCGAGGACGCCAAGCCGCTCGGGCGCAAGCCGCCGCTCCGAGAGGCCCTCGCGGGCGAGGCGCTCCAAGGCCTCGAGGAGGCCCGGCATGAAGTTGCTCGGGATCTCCTCCGTCCCCACCTCGAAGAGGAGCTCGGCCATTTACCCCTTCAACCCTCGGAGAACCGCCATGCTCTCTTCGCGGGCGCCCCCCCACTTGAGGCCCCGAATCCCAACCCTGAGCCGATTGTAGCGCGGAATTCAGAAAGGGGAAGCGGGTTGAGGAAGAGAGCAGCGGGGGTTCGGGGTTCCCCTGACCATCCTCCCCCGAGCCGGGGCCCTCGAAGGCCGCGGTCAGGCCTTGACCCCGGTGACGCGGAGGCTCCTTACGGGCGATGCTGGCTAGGCTGAGGCGGAAAGCAAACTCAGCGGCCAGAGTAATCGAGCGCCCGTCTGGGTGCCAATCTAGAAGCGGTAGGAAATCCCCACGAGGAAATAATGGGTGTCCAAGTCCGTCTCGGCTTCTACGGTCACCCCCGCTACGTTGTCTTTAACTTCGGGCTCGACGTGCGTAAAGCGATACTCCGCGAATATCGCAAAATTCTTCTGGAACAGCCAAGCCAGCCCTGCGCGCGCGTCGAGACCGAGATCGGTGGTCCTATCTGAAAAGTCCCCAACGACGACCGAGTCCAGCGTCACGTCTTGCTCCACCTTCGTGATGAAGAGCCCCGGGCCGACGCCGAGATACGGCTGGAGTCGCCCTTTTGGGAATTCTTCGCTCGTCTGCAAGGGGAAGCGCAGCATGAGCAGAGCGGAGATGGGGACAACCGTTATATCAGCGTCTATTCCGGTATCTTCACCATCCGGTTGGAAGAACGAAACATCCAATGCGATTCCAAAAGAAGGGCTACCCTCGAACCAGTAGCCGATGCGGCCCCCAAGCGTGAACGAGGTGTCGAAATCCACCTCCTCCTTAACGCTTAGCCCCAGGCCCCGGACTGTTACATCTTCGTCCATCGTGAAGGCCCCGCCGAGGTAGAGATCCCCGAACCCCTCGGCCGAAGCTGGAATCGGGGCCACGGCCAGCAAGGCGAACACCAAGACCGCGACGACGAGCAGCGTTCTCTCTCTCTCTCTCATCTCTCCTCCCCCCTTCCGTACTTGGCGCCCGGAGCCAATTTCCCTGGTCGGAAAAAGATGCAATTGCACCCCTCAGCGAGAGCGCCGGCCTCCTTTGGCCTCCCAAGTGTTTCCGTGAAAAACGACAAAAAATATCAGAAGATGGGCGCCCGTGCAAGATTTTTTTGCGCCCGGCAGCTCTTATTATGCCCTTCTGGACCCTGCCTCGGCCTCTTTCAGCAGCGGGAATCCCAGCGCCTCGCGCTGCGCGATGTAGCCCTCCGCCACGCCCCGGGCGATCTT
>JBHIBR010000424.1:0-1914 GCA_046759145.1 Nitrospinota bacterium
CCGCGTGGACAAGGGAAGGCCAGTGGGGTAGATTGGACCCATCGGGAGGTTCCCGTGGAAATAGCTCGATACGACTTGGGCCCTGTGTATGCGCTGAGCGCCGAGGCCATCGGCCAGCCGGGAAAGCGAACCTTCCGCCTGCTCGCAGACAGCGGTCAGGGGGAGGCCACCCTTTGGCTCGAAAAGGAGCAGCTCCTCGGCCTCGCCCTTGCCATCCACCAGGTGCTGAGCAGCCTGGGGGAGGAGAGTGGCCCGGCCCCGCCCGGGGGGGAGGAGAAGGCGGAGGGGCCCGCCGGGGAGCCGGCGGTGGTGGAGTTCAAGATCGGCCGCCTCTCCCTGGGTTACGACGGTGAGCGGGGCCGCTTCGAGGTGTGGGTGCACGAGGAAGGCGTCGCCGAGGACGAAGAGGCCCAGCCCACCCTCGCCTTCCAGGCCAGCCGGGATATGATGCAGGGGCTGGCCGGGGAAGCCCTGGCCGTCTGCTCGGCCGGAAGGCCCATCTGCCCGCTGTGCCAGGGCCCCATCGACCCGAAGGGGCACCTCTGTCCCCGCGCCAACGGACATCGGGCGGGAGCCCGCTGAGAGCGACGGCTCCGGCGGGCTGCGGGCGCAACGCCATGGGTGAGCCGCAGGCCCCCCGCCGCTTGACCATCAGGCAGGTAGGGGAGCTCCTGCTCTCGGGGGCCTTTCGCGAGTGCCGCCTCCTGCCCTGGGGGTCCAACTACACCTTCCTGGCGGCCCTCGAAGACGGCGACCTCGGCACCCTGCTCGCGGTCTACAAGCCCGAGGAGGGGGAGAGGCCGCTGTGGGATTTCCCTCCCGGCCTCCATCGGCGGGAGTATGCGGCCTTTCTGGTGAGCGAGCAGCTCGGCTGGGGCCTCGTGCCCCCCACCGTGATCCGGGATGGCCCCCACGGGGTGGGCTCGGTGCAGTTCTACATAGACCACGAGGAGGAGGCCAACTACTTCTCCCTCCGGGAAGAGGGGCGGGGGGAACTCCTCGCCATCGCCTTCTTCGACCTCCTTATCAACAACACCGACCGCAAGGGCGGCCACTGCCTCAAGGGCAGAGACGGCCGCGTGTGGGCCATCGACCACGGCCTCACCTTCCATGCTTCGCCGAAGCTGCGGACGGTGATCTGGGACTTCTGCGGCCAGCCCTTCCCGCCGGCCCTGCTGAAAGGGGTAGAGAGGCTGGGTGGGGCGCTGGAGGACACATCGAGCGCCCTGGTGAGAGAGCTGGGCGAGCTGCTGAGCCTCCGGGAGCTGGATGCCTTGCGAAGGCGGGCCGCGGGGATCCTGCGGAAGCCGCGTTTTCCCCGCCTGGACGAGTACCGCCACCTCCCCTGGCCGCCGATCTAGCCCCGGGAGGGGAAGCGCCGCCGGCGCCAGAGGGCCCGTCTCACCGCCCTCCAGCTCAGCCGTCGGCCCCGCGCCCGGAGGCGCGCGGCGGCGAAGCGGGCGAGTTCGGGGTTCGCCGCCAGGAGCGACTGGCGCCAGCGGCGCAGCTCCTTGAGCGAGCCGGGCGGGCGGTTGAACCCGGGTCCGAAGCGAAGGAGCGGGTGCCACTCGTTGGTGCGGGGCCTGCGGGCGAGCACCTCCCCTCCCGCCTCCCGCACCAGGAGCACCCCCGCCGCCACATCCCAGATGGAGGGGCCCCCCAGGAGCGTGAACTGGACCGCCCCTCGGGCCACCGAAGCGAGTTCATAGGCAATGCTCCCCAGCGCCCGCACCTCGCCCACCCCCCTGCGCAGCTCTCCCAGGGGGGTGAACTGGGTCCAGTAGGTCGCGGGGAGGCAGGAGAGGCGCTTTCCCTCGGGGCGCCCTCCCGGGCAGACGCGGATGCGCTCCCCCTCCTGCCACGTCCCGCCCCCCCGACGGGCGCGGAACACGGCTCCCTTGGGGTCTTGCTCCC
>JBHIBR010000425.1:0-1901 GCA_046759145.1 Nitrospinota bacterium
GATTTCTGGTGCGAGGAGTGTTGGGCGCACCTGGGGGCGCTTAAGGGGATGCTGGAGCGCAGCGGGGTGTCCTACACGCTCAACCCCCGCCTCGTCCGGGGGCTCGACTACTATGTGCGGACCGCCTTCGAGGTGGTCTCAGAGGAGCTCGGGGCCCAGAACGCGGTGTGCGGCGGCGGGCGCTACGACGGCTTGGTGGCCGAGCTGGGAGGTCCCCCCACGCCCGCCATCGGGTTCGCGGCGGGCATCGAACGCATCGTCCAGCTCCTCCAGAAGGGCGAAGGGCAGAAGGCCGAGGACCCGGCGCAGCCCCAGATCTTCCTCACGGCCTTGAGCGCTGATGCCGGGGAGCTCACTTTCGACCTGGCTCGCGAGCTCCGGGGAGCGGGCCTTCGGGTGGAGCGGAGCTATCCCGCAGAGGTCAGTGCCGCCACAACTCAGGGGGGGCAGCCCTCCTGGAAGGTCAAAAGCCTCAAAAGCCAGATGAGGCAGGCAGACAGGCTGGGTGCTCTATTCGCCGTCCTCATCGGGGAGGACGAGATCGCGAGCGGGAGGGCGACCGTACGGAACCTCCGTGACTCAACCCAGAGCTCGGTCCCCCTGGAGGGACTCGTCGCGCACCTCCGCCAGGCCCTTCAGGCGGGCGATAGCTCGTAAGCCCAGAGCCGGCCCGCCTCTTCGAAGCCGACTTTCGCGTAGAAGCGCAACGCGCCCCCGTCCTCGGCCGTCCCCCGCCGCACCACCGTGCCCTCACTCATAATGGCGGACGCGGATCTCGTGCGCCGCCACGTAGGCCTCGAAGCGCCGCCTGAGCTGTCCCTTGATCCAGGCCCGGAAGGGGGGCAGCAGGAGGGCGAAGCCGAGCGCGTCGGTCAGCAGGCCCGGGGTTATGAGCAGGAGGCCCGCCGCCAGGATGAGGGCGCCATCCACCAGCGAGGAGGCGGGGGAGCGCCCCTCGGCGAGTTCCATCTGGATGCGGCGCAAGACCGCGAAGCCCTGGGCGCGGGCGAGGGCAGCCCCGAGGGCGCCCGTGAAAATCACCAGGGCGAGCGTGGCCACCACCCCGATGCGGCTCCCCACCTCGATGAGGAGGGCGAGCTCCAACAGGGGGACAGCGGTAAAAAGAAGGAAGAGGCGGAAGAACACCCGGACCTCCCCGTGTAAGAACGATAGCGCTCCCTCTGGCGATCACGCCCCACCCCGGGCGGGAAGTCAACTCGCTTTGTCCCCCACGAGCCCTCTCCCTATAATGCCGGTACGGAGGCCCAAGGGGCGGGTTTTTCGAGACAGGAGGGCGCTTCGATGAAGGCGATGCTGCTCCACGAGCTGGGGGGCCCCGTGAAGCCGGCGGAGGTGCCGGTCCCCAAGGTGGGCCCCAATGACGCCCTCTTGAGACTCAAGGCCACCGGGGTGGGCCTCACCGTGGTCATCATGAAGAGCACCCCTGGCCTCGTCACCGGCTACCCCCGGATCCTGGGGCACGAGGTGGCCGGCGTAGTGGAGGAGGTGGGGGCCGAGGTCCAGAACGTCCGGGTCGGCGAGCGGGTCACCTGCCACTTCTACCTCACCTGCCACAACTGCGCTTTCTGCCGCAGCGGCCGGGAGACCCTCTGTCCGAACTTCCGGGGCTTTGTGGGGATGGCCTGCGACGGGGGCTACGCCGAATACATGGCGGTCCCCGCCCTCAACCTCTGCCCCATCCCCGAGGAGCTCTCCCTCCTGGACGCCTGCGTGGTGGCGGACGCGGTGTGCACCCCCTACCACGCCTGCGGGGCGGAGGGGCGGGTGGCCCCGGGCGAGCAGGTGGTGATCATCGGAGCAGGCGGCGGGGTGGGCATCCACGCGGTCCAGATGGCCCAGGTCTTCGGGGGTCGGGTGCTCGCGGCGGACATCTCGGAGAA
>JBHIBR010000426.1:0-1885 GCA_046759145.1 Nitrospinota bacterium
CATAGTTCTCGTGGAAGCCGCATCCGCCTCGGAGATTGCGCCCGGGACGGGCTGCGCCGTCGAGGTGAAGGGAAAAGAGGTTGCGCTCTTCAACGTGGGGGGCACCTTTTACGCAATCGACAACACCTGCACCCACCAGGGAGGCCCCCTGGGCGAGCTCGAGGGGAACATCGTCACCTGCCCCTGGCACGAGTGGCAGTACGACGTGACTACGGGCGAGCTGGCCGAGGGGTGCGAGGGCGTCAAGAAATGCCCCGTCAAGGTGGAGGGGGATGACGTCCTGGTGGATACGGACGTGTAAGGCCTCGGCTCGGGGGGCAAGGGGGCACGGCGGAGCCGGCGGGACGCCGCCGTCCCGGCGGCAAAGCCGGCAAGATGCCGGCGTTCCAGTCCCCATCCCGTAGTCCCCGCACCCTCAGGGCACCAGGACGAGCTTCCCCACCACCCCGCGCGCCTCGAGGAGTTCGTGCGCCCTTCGGGTCTCGGCCAAGGGGAGCGTCCGGCCGATGACCGCCTTGACCGCGCCCCGGCCCATGAGCTCCAGCACCTCAGCCAACTGGCGGCGGCTCCCCATGGTGGAGCCCAGGATGGAGAGGTGTTTGAAGAAGACGAGCGGGATGGGGGTGGGGCCCGATGGGCCGCTCGTGGCCCCGCAGGTCACAAGCCGGCCCATCCGCGCGAGGCTCTTGAGGCACCCCTCCCACACCGCCTGGCCCACGTGTTCGAAGACCACGTCCACTCCGCGCCCCCCCGTGAGCTGCCGGGCGCGGCGGGGGAGGGGCTCTTTCCGGTAGTCGATGAGGTGGTCCGCTCCGAGCTCGCGGGCCTTCTCGAGCTTCTTCTCGCTCCCCGCAGCGGCGATGACCTGTGCGCCGAGGCACTTCGCCATCTGCACGGCCGCCACCCCCACGCCGCTTGCGGCCCCCAGCACCAGGACCCACTCCCCCGCCCGCAGGGCCGCCCGCTCGGCGAGCATCCGCCAAGCGGTGAGGTAAGCCACCGGGGCCACCGAGGCCTCCTCGAAGGAGAGACCCTCGGGGATGGCCAGCGCGTCCTCCTCCTGGGCGAGGGCGAGTTCGGAGGCGAAGCCGGGGGCCTGCTCGCCCGCAATCCGCATCTCCTCGCACGCGTTCACCTCGCCCGCGAGACACCACGGGCAGCGCCCGCAGCCCGCCACCGGGTAGAACACCACCCGGTCGCCGGGCTTGACCCGCGAGACGCCCGGGCCCACCTCCCGCACCACCCCCGCCGCGTCGCTCCCGGGCACATGGGGGAAGGAGACCTTCATCCCCGGCAGGCCCCGCCGCATCCAGAGGTCCAGGTGGTTCAAGCTGATCGCCCTGACCTCCATCACCACCTGGCCGGGACCCGCCCGGAGGTCGGGCACATCGGCCACCTCGATGACTTCGGGCCCGCCGTGCTCTCGGAACCGGACCGTCCGCATGGGCACTATCCTCCCCAACATCCCCGCTGCCGTTCCCCGCGGCGCTGGAGCGAGCCCCTTCGGCTGCTCGCGGAGGCGTGATATATTGAGACTATCGCATAAGGGGGCTCTCGGTGTCTTGCAGGATGCGGGGCCGAGAGCGCGTCTCGCCGGGGGCGTTGTTTCCCCCCTATGGATCGAGGGAAAGCCATGGAACGCAAGGGATACAAGAACAGGTACCTCCTCTGGCCTCCTGAGGAGCTCCACGCGCGGCTTGCCGACCCCAACGTGCTCGCCATCGATACGCGCCCCGCGAGGGATTACGCCCGCGGCCACATCCCGGGAGCGGCCCACTTCGACCTCTACCATGTGGGCCTCAATGACACCCGCCCCGAACCCCTGGCTGCCTTCCTCTGGATGGTGACCACCCTGATGGAGGCCCGGGGGGTGGACTATGGAAAG
>JBHIBR010000427.1:0-1878 GCA_046759145.1 Nitrospinota bacterium
ACGGTGGAATCTTTGATGGCCCAGGCCATCGTAGCGCTCAAACGATTCCGCGAGGGACAAGACCGCACGCTGGAAGAGCTCCGCGATTTCCTCGCGCAAAATGAATCCCTCCGCAGGAAGGACTTCGACGCGATGATGGGGGCCATCCGCACTCACCGGCGAGACAAGGAGCGCCGCGCGAATCAGATGGTAGCGGGCTTCTTGCTCCAGGGTCAAGCCACGGTCGAGGAGCTGCGCACCATCCTCAGCGATGGGCCCGGCCTGGAGGTCGAGGAGTGCGAGGCGCTCATCGGAAAGATCCTTGAGCAACATCAATCCTGCGAACGCAAAGTCGGGGGGGCGCTGTGCGACCTGCATCTCGAGCAGGAGGAGCTGGGGGCCGCCCTGCGGAAACTCCTGGCCGGGGGGAAGGCCCCCCGGGTCAGGGATTTGAAGGCCCTGGCCCGGGCCTTTCTGACCCGCCGGTCGCTCGCCCGGAGCGAGGCGGGGCGCGTCCTGCGGGAGCTGACCTCCGTGCGCGAGGGGGTGGCCGCCCGGTGGCGGCCCGTCCTGGACCCCGGCGCGGAACTTGTCACATCCGCCGCCAGCAGGCGGGGCGGGGGCTGACCGCTGGCCCCCGGGTGGAGGCCCGCTCCACAGCGGAATCCACCGGGAGAGGACGTGATGAGGAACGGCCGCGGAGAAGGCACTGGCCACGTCCACCCTGGCTGAGGTGGTCGACAGGATCCTGGACAAGGGCATCGTCATTGACGCCTGGGCGACGGCCTCCCTGGTGGGCATCGATCCCCTGGGCATTGGGGCCCGGGTCGCGGTCGCCGGCGTGGAGACCTTCCTGAAGTATGCGGAAGCTGTCGGCCTCACAGCCCAGCCCGCCTAACGGCCACTTAAGGCCTGGCGGATAGGTGGACACATCCTTGAGCGCATAGAGGCGTAGGCTCCCTCCTCCCCTTACCCCTCTATGGCGGATGTTTCGCGGGTGGTCCATGCCGCTCAAGCATGTGTCCCCTATCCGACGAAGGAGGCAAAAAAGGGAGTTGACTACCAGTTCGTGGCGGACGAGGTGGTCAGGATGTTTCACGACCGCGAGGCTTTCGTCGCGCGCGTGTTCGATGAAGCTAAACGGGCCAGAGCGGAAAGGAAGGCGAGGCGCCGGGGATGAGGGTTCCATCCCTCGATTAGACCCCCTCACAGGAAGCGCGCCCGGGGCGGCTCGTAGGTGAAATACCCCTCGGGCCTCAACAGCACCTGCGTCCCGGGCGCCAGCGTCTCGGCATGTTTTGCGAACGCCTCGGGGCTCTGGGAGCCGGGGTAGTAGTGCATGGGCACGACGACGTCGGGCCCCACCCAGCGGGTGGCGGTGGCGGCGTCCAGGGGGCTCATCTCGGCCGGGGTGTCGGGGCGGACCGAGTCCACGGGCACCATCATCACCTGGGGCCGGCAGAGCTCCGCGATGAGCTTCATGTCCAGGAAAAGACAGGTGTCCCCCGCGTGATAGATGCGGTGTCCCTCCTGGGTGTAGATGACATAGCCCAGGGGCGGCGCCGAGAGGAAGAGGTTCTCTTCTGATTCGAAGAACGAGGTGTGGCGCGCCTCGGTGGCGCGCACCCGCACGCCCCGCACCTCCCGGGTGGCGCCGGGCTGGGTCCCGAGGAGCTGCTCCTTCGGGACCCCCTTCCGCCCCGCGTGGGCGCGCACGTCGTGGCCCGAGAGGAGGATGGCGCCCGTGCGCTTGGCGAGCTCGACCGCATCGCCCAGGTGGTCCCACGCCCCGTGGGTGACCAGGATGAGGTCCGCGGAGGTGACCTCGGCGGCCGCGATGGGGCAGAGGGGGTTGCCGGTGAGGTAGGGGTCAACGAAGACCCTCGCGCCGCCCTCGGT
>JBHIBR010000428.1:0-1877 GCA_046759145.1 Nitrospinota bacterium
ACCGGGTGAGGAACGGCGACATCCTCACCATCCGATTCGCCACGTGACCCGTTGCTCGGAGAGGCCCGGAGTGGAATATCCGGTTGACCGTCGGTCCTGAGGGAGTTCCTATCAAGCCATTTAAGAATGTTACCCGGGAGTGAATCATCGCGCCATTTAAGATGTTACTCTCTCCTGGCGCCGGGTGGCTTTGGTGCCGATGTAGACCGGGATTCCGAAGCTCTGGGAAACAGCTCGGACCGCTTGCTTCTCGACGGGGGTGAGATCATCTGTGTCCGCTTTGGGCTTCGACGTGGGGCGGGGGTGAGCCGCGAGGGGGTAGAGACGCTCGAGTTGCTGGTCGATGGCCTGGGCGAGGGCGAAGGGATCGAGACGGTCACGGAGGGTGGTGAGCTGGGCGACCTTGACTGGATCGGCTGCGGGCGAGGCCAGCACCCGCTCCAGGGGCGTTTGGGGGCGGTCATAGACTCGGCGCACCCGTGCCCCCACCCGGACCTTTTTGAGGAGCTTCACAGAGGGCAGAAACAGGTTCTGGAAGAGGCGGAGATTCTGGCGGTAGAGGGCATTCATGGCCGCCAGGGCCTCGGGGGAGTCGTAGCGGACGTAGCCCAAGAGCTTGCGGACGTGGGTCCAGTTCTTCTGTTCGACGTGGGCGTTGTCGTCCTTTTTGTAGGGGCGGCCGCGGGTGAACTGGATGTGGCGGGCGTGGCAATACCGGTAGAGGTGGGCGTTGATGAACTCCGAGCCGTTGTCGGAGTCGATCCCCTGGAGCGCAAAGGGCAGGGCCTGGCGCAGCTCCTCGAGGGCCTGCTGCACCCCGGCTTGGCTTTTACCCATGACGGCACGGGCTTCCACCCACGTGGTGTGGATGTCGGTGAGGTTGAGGGAATGGATGAACTCGCCCTCGCCCGAATTGCCAGAGTGGGAGACCAGGTCGATCTCGGAGAAGCCGGGCGTGGTCACCTCCCAGCGATCGGTCTTGAGGGGGATGTGGTGCTTCAAGAGGGTCCCGGGCTTGGTGCGCCCGTAAAGTCGCCTCGTGAGTCGCCGCTTGTAGGGCTTGAGCCGGCGGTCCATCTGCCGGGGACTGAGGGCGAGAAGCTGCTGGTGGAGAGGGGGCGAGAGAGCAAAGCGGTTGCGGGCCCAAGGCAGCCACAGCGGGAGCAGGGCCTTGAGCCGCACCGACCACGGGTAGCCCGCTGCCTCCCAGATCGCCGTGAGCACCTGGATCACCGAGAGGGCGTAGCGTGGCGCCCGCCGCCGGCGCCGGGGGCGAGAGGGCCCTGGCGGCGGGCCGTGGAGGAGCCGGAGGGCGGACTTCCGGTGGTAGCCCGAGACCTGGCAGAACTCGTCCAGGATCCGCTGCTTGTCGGTGCGGGAGGCCTGACGGTAGCGAGCATGGATTGCTCTGAGGTATTCCCATTTGGCGGCGTAGCTCACGATGTAACCCTCCTTTGGTCTGACGACCGCAAGGGTTACATCTTAAATGGCGCGATGATACCCTCCTCGGTAACATCTTAGACGGCGCGAGACGACCTATTGCTCTTGGTCCGTTGTTTGCATATAATAGGAAGGTTGGGCACCTTCCGAATCTTCATGACTACGCCGCCCCTCTTATGGGGGAGCAGGAAGGGATAGGGAGAGGATGACCTTCAAAGAGCCACAGAATCAAGACATAGGACGGACTCCCACATATACACCAGCGCGGATAGGTTTTCCCGATACGAGGGCTGTAGCGGAGCGGCTCCTCAAGCAGGAACCGCTGGTCGACGAGGGAGAGCCGGAGGAGCCTCCCGCCTCCCTGGCCGAGGATCCGGTTCGGCTGTATCTCAGAGAGATCGGCAAGGTGCCCCTCTTGACGGCGGCCCGCGAAGTCG
>JBHIBR010000429.1:0-1876 GCA_046759145.1 Nitrospinota bacterium
TACTACCTCTTCGCGGGACCGCGGTGGTGGCTCAACGCCACCTACCCGACGCTGGAGATCGCCCTCGTCTACACGGGCATCACCGTCCACAGCTACCTGTCCGAGGAGAAGCAGCGGCGTTTCATCCACTCCGCCTTCGGCACCTATCTCTCCCCCAAAGTGGCGGAGGAGTTAGTGCGGAACCCCGGCCTCCTCACCCTGGGAGGCGAGAGGAAGATCATCACCGCCTTCTTCTCCGACATAACGGGCTTCACCAACATCTCGGAGGGGATGGAGGCGGAGCAGGTGGTGGAGCTCCTGAACGAGTACCTCTCGGAGATGACGGACATCATCCTCGCCCACGACGGGACGGTGGACAAGTTCGAGGGGGACGCCATCGTAGCTTTCTTCGGGGCCCCTCACCCCATGGAGGACCACGCCCTGCGGGCGTGCCTGGTGAGCCTCGAGATGCAGCGGCGCATGGAGGAGCTCCGGCCCCGGTGGTGCGCCCGGGGCTGGCCCGAGCTGCACGTGCGCATCGGCCTCAACACCGGCCCGGCCGTGGTGGGCAACATGGGCTCCCGCCGGCACCTGGACTACACCATGATGGGCGACACCGTGAACACGGCCGCCCGGCTGGAGGGCGTGAACAAGGTGTACGGGACCTGCGTCATGGTGGGCGAGACGACGCGCCAGCAGGCGGGCGACGCCATCGAGGTCCGGGAGCTCGACGCCATCGACGTGGTGGGCAAGACGGAGGCCGTCAAGGTCTACCAGCCCATGGCCCCCGCCGGGGGGCTCGACCTCCTCAAAGCCCAGATGGTGGAGCACTACGCCCGGGGGCTCGCTGCCTACCGGGCCCGCCAGTGGGGGGAGGCCCTCGCCCACTTCGGCCGCGCCCTGGAACTCGACCCCAAGGACGGCCCCTCGAAGGCCATGCGGGAGCGAATCCGGGAGTTCCAGTCCAATCCCCC
Source organism: Nitrospinota bacterium (assembly GCA_046759145.1). Classification (GTDB taxonomy): domain Bacteria; phylum UBA8248; class UBA8248; order UBA8248; family JBHIBR01; genus JBHIBR01. Next base: position 954 of record JBHIBR010000429.1, read on the forward strand.
GCCGCCCGACTGGAACGGCGCCTACGCGATGCTCACGAAGTGAGAGGTCCTCTTCTCTCGGCGGCCGCGCGGAGGGCGCTTGCCGGCCTCCTCCTGCTCTCCCTCGCTGCGTGTGCCGGCCCCGAAGCCCGGGCCAAGGAGCTCTACCGGAAGGGCCAGGTCCTCTTCAGCCAGGGCGACGCGGAGAAGGCCCTCCACCACTTCCGGGAGTCCTTGGAGCTCACCCAGGCCCTGGGCCTCCAAGAGGGCTCGGCCTCCAACCACCACGCCATCGCCCTGGTCCACATCCGTCGCAAGGAGCACCGGGCCGCCCTCACCCACCTGACCCGGGCCCTGGAACTCGACAGGGCGCGCGAGGACGAGGCCAGCGCCGCCTCTACCCTGAATGACCTGGCCCGCCTCCACCTCATCCTGGGGGAGCCCCGGAAGGCGCTTGCGCGCTACCAGGAGGCGCTGGCCATCGACGAGCGCCTGGGCCGGTTGGTGGGCGCGGCCATCGCCCACAACAACATCGGCCGCATCCACCTGGCGCAAGGGGCCTACGGGGAAGCCGTCCAGCACTTCCGCGCCTCCCTCGCCGCTTTCGAGAAGCGGCGGGCCGCCCTGGAGGAAGAGGCGGCCGCCTTCGAGAAGGAAGGCAAAGGGAAGAAGGCCGAGCGCGCGCGTCGCCGCATCCAATCCCTCCTGGACCAGGAGGATGTGGTCCGGCGGAACCTCGCAGACGCCGAGAAGCGGCGGCGCTACCCGCCCCTCAAGATCTCTCAGTAGTGGAACTTGAAGCCCAGCCCGATGTTGTAAATCCTGTAATTATAGCGGAAAACCCGCTCATCCTTCATGTTGGAGCGCGTCTCGCTCCAGTTGCCGTGGGCCAGGAGCGCCCAGCGCTCGCTGAGGGTGAGCACGAAGGTCAGGGCCACCGTGTC
>JBHIBR010000430.1:0-1871 GCA_046759145.1 Nitrospinota bacterium
CGAAGCCGAGGTCTGCCTTGCTCACCAGGCCCTTCTCGTAGCACTCCCACAACAGGCTCATGGTGACGCCCAGGCTGATGGTGTCGAGCCCCAGCTCGTCGCAGAGCATGTTCCCCTTGAGGAGGGAGCCCGGGTTGGAGTTTCCCAGCATGGTGCCGAGGGCGAAGATGGTCTCGTACTCGGGCATCTTCCAGCGGGTGCCCCGAAATTCCCCCTCATTCATCTCGTAGTCCTTGCCGCAGGCGATGGGGCACTTGTAGCAGGTGGTGTCTTTGTCCAGGTAGTGCTCGCGCATCACCTCGCCGCTGATGGGTTTGCAGGCCTCAAAAACCTCGCGCTGGAGGTTGTGGGAGCCGAGCGCCCCGAGGGCGTTGATCATGTTCACCAGGATGGGGGTGCCGTAGGTGTGGAGACCCTTCGTGCCCGTCCGCACCTGGGCGGCCGTCTGGTTCACGAAATCCCGCAGGGCCTTGGCGTCGTGGATGGGGAACTTGGCCTTCCCGCCCACCGCGACCGCTTTGAGGTTCTTGCTCCCGAGCACGGCGGCGATGCCCCCGCGGCCGGCGATGCCGTCCCGGCTCTTGCGCCAGGTGTGGACCATGCAGGCGAGGCGCACACGGTTCTCCCCGGCGGGGCCGATGGCCATGACGTCCACCCGGCCCCCCTCGCGCTCGCAGATGCGGTCGCAGCTCTCCCGGATCGGCCGCCCCCAGAGCTCCCCCGCTTCGCGAAAGCGCACCCCTTCGTCTGTCACCACGAGGTAGGTGGGCTTCTCGGCACGCCCCGTGATGACGAGCGCGTCGTAACCCGCCCGCTTGAAGGTGGAAGGCCAGGCGCCCCCGAAGGTGGAGTCGAAGAAGAGGCCTGTGAGGGGGGATTTGGAGGCCACACAGGCGCGGCTTGCGCTGGGGATGGCGGTGTCGGTCCAGGGGCCGACGGCGAAGACGACCGCATTTTCCGCCGCTAACGGGTCCACGCCGGGGGGGACGAGGTCGAAGAGGACTTTCGCAGTAAACCCGTTTCCACCTAAGTAGTTACGGGCTAAAACATCATCGAATTTCTCGATCTTTTTGCTCTTCTGCGTGAGATCCACGTAGAGAATATTGCCAAAGTATCCGTTCATCCTTTCCTCCCGGTAAGAGGTGGGGAAGCCCGTCGAGATCCAGGTGCCGGGGCCCATTCTAGCCGCCAGGCCTGCCGGTGAGAAACCCCTAGCCTGGCACCTCGAGGCTGCGGAAGCTCTCGGCGAGGGCGATGCCCCGCGGCTCCCCCACCTTCTGGGCCCACTCGCGCATGCGGGCGGCGAGGCCGTCCAGGTCCTCCCCCACCTGGCTGCGGTGGCAGGCAAGCGCCCGGAGTTTGAGTTCGAAGGTCTCCCCGATGTCCACCCACACGTTGGGGCTCTGGGGGATCACGAAGTAAGCCTCCTTCGGACGGTGGGGCAGGAGGCCCTCGGCGGGGAGCTCGGGGAAGTACTGGGGGTTTCCCGCCGCGGGGTAGAGGGAGTCGAAGCAAGCCTCCCCCGCCGCGCGGTGGTCTGAGTGGCAGCCATAAAAATTGTCGAAGGCGCCCCGGGCCGGGTCGGGGGCGAGGACGAGTTCAGGGCGCAGCTCTCGCAGGATACGCACGATGGCCCGGCGGAGGTCCCGGTTGTTCACGAGCTCCCCGTCGGTGAAGCGGAGAAAGTGAACCTCCTCCACCCCGATGGCCCGCGCTGCCTCCCGCTGCTCCGCCTCGCGGACCAGGCGTTTCTCCCCCACGGGGCTCGGGCCGTCGAGGCCCTTCTCTCCGCTCGTCAGGAGGCAATAGGCCACCTCCCGGCCCTCCTGCGTCCACCGGGCGACCGTTCCCGAGCAGCAGAACTCGATGTC
>JBHIBR010000431.1:0-1870 GCA_046759145.1 Nitrospinota bacterium
GGAGAGCGTCCCCCGTCTCTTGAGCTCCACGGCCATGCTCGCTACTTCCTCAGGAACGTGCGCTCCACGATGTTCAGGAACTCGGCCGAGAAGCTCTCCATCTCGGCCCCCAGCGCCCGCACCCGGTGGAGATAGTGGTTGTAGGCGATGACGGCCGGGATGGCCGCCGCCAGGCCGAAGGCGGTGGCTATCAGCGCCTCGCCGATCCCGGGCGCCACCACGGCCAGCCCCGCCGAGCCCGCCCGGCCGATCTCCCGGAAGGAGTTCATGATCCCCCACACCGTCCCGAAGAGGCCGATGAAGGGGGTGACGCTCCCCGTGGTGGCGAGGAAGGTGAGGGCCCGCTCGAGGCGGCTGAGCTCCTGGCTGGCCTCCCGGCGCAGGGAGCGGCCTACGCTCTCCACTCCGGTGAGCTCGGCGGTCAGGAGATTCCCCTCAACCCCGGGGTTGCCCTCCCGGGCGATGTTCTTCACCTCCCGGTAGCCGGCCCGGAACACCTGGGCCACCGGGCTGTGGAGGAGATCCTTGCTCCACTCGTAGAGGGGCTCAAAGTCCCTCTCCTCGCGGTAGCGGGCGAGGAACTCCTCGCTCTCCAGGCGCGCCCGCCGGAGCACGCGCCACTTGTAGAAGATGATGGCCCAGGAGGTCATCGAGAAGAAGAGGAGGACGAGGAGGACGAACTGCACCATCGGCCCCGCCCCGAGGACGAGGCCCAGGGTGTCGTTGTGGCCAGGAGCGATCGATATCGGCGGGGAGGGACTCACCAGCTCGGATCTCTCCTCGGGGGCGGTAACGGCTTGAACCTTACCACTCCGCCGCCTCGCCGTCAATTCGCCCTCCCGCTCGCCGCGAGAGGCGAGGACGAGGGTCCCCCAGCAGGTGATGGCGAGGTGGCCGAGGAGGAGGGGACGGGGACCCACGCCCCTCCGAGAGGATCCCTTCGGGGGCGCAGCTCCTATAATGGCCCTGCGCCCGTCCGGTGGCGGGCGGGCTCCCTCACCCCGAGCCCCCTCTCAGGAGGAAGAAACCATGGCCCAGCGCGCCGACTTCCGAAAATTCTATCGCGACGCCCACGCCGTTCCCAACCTGAGCGAACGGGAGAAGACCTTCATCGGGCTCGCGGTGGCCCTCACCAAGACCTGCCAGCTCTGAGTGGACCGCCGCCTGGCGGACGCCAGGAAGGCGGGCATCCCCGAGGAGGACCTGGACGCCGCCGTGGACGTGGCCGCGGCCGTCAACGGGGGCGTGGTGGAGAGCATGAACCAGCGCTACAAGGCCTCCCTGGGGCGGGAAGCGTGAGCAGGTTCACTGGACCTCCGCCTCGGTCACCTGCTCCAGTTGGATGAGGCCGCCCAAGACGGCGGCCTCCACGAGCTTGAGCGCGACCTGGAGATCTTCTGTCATCTCCCCTCCGTCACTTCGTCCCCGGGGGCCGGGGCCTGGCCTTGCGGGCGGCGATGGCTTTGCTCCGCGCCCTCTCGTCGAGGCCGTCCAGGCTCAGGGGGAAGACCTCGAGCGCGCGGGTGTGGCTGTCCTTGAGGCGGAGCATCTCGCAGCCCTCCACCTCGGCGAGCACCACCTCCCCCGTGCTGAAGATGATGGCGCCGGGCACCAGGTGCCCCCCCATGGCTACCCCCTCCGGCCGGCCCAGGGAGATGGTGACGTGGGCGTGGAGGTAAACCTCCCCGTCCTCGGTGTGGGTGATGTTGCCCGACATGTGGAGGAGTTCGAGGGGACCCTCCACCGGGGTGAAGCGGCGGTTCGCGTCCGTGATGGGGAAGGGGTCGGGCACGGACCACACGTTGCGGAGTATGCAGCGGTGGAGGCTCGCCGCGGCGCTCAGGATGACGCCGTTCTTGATCCCCTTCCG
>JBHIBR010000432.1:0-1869 GCA_046759145.1 Nitrospinota bacterium
AGTAATCGTCGGCGCTTTCGGCGCTCCGCGGGGCGTGGGGGTCCATCTCCGAATCCTCCGGGACAAAGGGGTGGACGCTCAGGTCCCCCGAGGGGCCGTCCGGCAAGAGCTCGCCGGGCAACGCTCGGCCCCCCGGACCGGAAGCAAGCCACCGAACAACTCATGGAAGCCAAGATAAAAATATAAAATTTTTTCTTAATTCGTCAAGTCTTTCCCCGCTCTCAATTGGGTGGGAATTCCTCGAGGCCCCTCCTGACTCGCTACCTCCCCTGTGGCGCGCGCTACCACGAGCATCCTGTTTGACTGCCCTGAAGCGCGACGGCAAGGTGGTTATGGACGTCCGAGAAGGCGATGGGTGAGGGACCCTATCCCGGGGGGACCTTCTTCCTCAGGGGGCGGGAGACCGTCGGGTATCGTGAGCGGAGAACCGCGGAGGCCACCGTGGATTCGTTCATCACGGAGACGCTAACAGACCAGGGTTTCTTGGAGGAGGTGGTGGAAACTGCCCAGGATCGGGAGAAGGGTTCAAGCCACCTGGAGAGGGGATGATCCGCCCTCTCCTCCGGCGCCCGGGGCACTCCGGCTCGCGGCTCTGGTTGGCCCTCTGGGGGCACTCCGCCGGAGAGGGCGTCTTGCAAGAGAGATAGAATCCGGAGAGCGCCCCCGAGGCACGCTCTCCGGCATTAGTTTGGCTCCCCGGGCCGGACTCGAACCAGCGACTCGGTGGTTAACAGCCACCTGCTCTACCAACTGAGCTACCGGGGAGCGTCATCCTCCGGCCCCAGCCGACACTAACAAATATACGGGCCATCCCGCCTCTGTCAACCGAGGGATCAAAACCCGTAGTAGCGGGGATACCCTTGTTGCTCCCAGTACCCCCCCACGTCCTGGTCCACGAGGAGGATCTGGCTGATGTACTTCGCGCTCTTCCAGCCCACCTTGGTGGGCGCCGCGAGGCGAAGGGGCGCCCCGTGCTCGAAGGGGAGGGGCTTTCCGTTGTACTCGTAGGCCAGGATGTTCTGCGGGTGGAGGGCCGCCGCGAGGTCGTAGGAGACGTGGAAGCGGTTGAGCCCGTCGGGGAAGTCGTCGCACACGAAGAGCACGTAGCGGCTCTCGGGGCCCCGCTGGTGGAGGGCCAGAAACTCCCGCAAACGCACCCCCCTCCACCAGCAGATGGCCGACCAACCCTCGACGCAGACGTGGCGGACGATCTCCTCGGCAGCGGGCATGCGGCGCATCTGGTCGAGGGTATAGCGGCGCACCCACAGGGGTTCCTTCCTCCCCGCCCGCAGCTCTGCCACCGAGAGGCGCCATTTTTGGCGCGGCGTCTGGATGAAGCGGGCGTTGGGATAAACGATGCTCCCGTTGGGGCGCATCTGGTCGGGGGTGAGGTCCGCCTTGGTGAAGCGCGGGGCGAGGCGCTGGGGGCTGAAGACGATCCTCCCCACCTGGGTGTTGAGGCGGTCGAAGAGGGAGAAGAAGAGGGGAAGCCGCTCGCCGCCGCCCACCGAGCCGCAGCCGGCCAGGAGCCCCCCCAGGGCGGCGAGTTTCATGAAATCGCGGCGGGAGCCGCCCCGCCGCAGGAACGCGCCAAGCTTCTCGATGAGGGACTCATCCATGGGAGACTCCTTCGGGCTCGGCCCTGGAAGAGGGTGCAACCCTCTCCGGTTCGGGGCCCCTGCCGTTGCGGGAGATGCCCGCCCCCGCCCCCGCCCCCGCCCCGGCGGCGGCCCCCGGCGCTGGCGAAATCACCGACCTGAGGGCTGCTCCCCTTCGGCGGGCGCGCCACCGGCGAACCAGCCCCAACCGCAAGATGAGGTAGAGGGGGAGGGCCCAGAAGGCGGCCGGGGCCTGGCCCCCGAAGAAGGC
>JBHIBR010000433.1:0-1865 GCA_046759145.1 Nitrospinota bacterium
GACCGTCTCCGGGATGGGGGAGGCGATGGGCTGGCGGATGAGGCTGTTCTTCGTGGAGGGCTGGGGGTTGTCGTGAGGGGTGCCCCAGCGCTCCATGTAGGAGAGGTCGGGGAAGATATAGCCGCAATACATGCTGGTTTCGCCGACCACCACGTCGTCGGCAAGCAGGAGCGGGATGGCCTCCAGGTCCCGCAGGATGGGGATCATGGCCCCGCCGCCCGGTGTGGAGAGGACGGGCGTCCCCTTGTGGAGCCAGAGGGCCTTGATGGGGTAAGGGTATCGGGCCCCCGCCGCCGGGATGACCTCCTGGTAGACGTTCCCCGTGAAGGGATACCACGGGCGCTTGGCCGGGTAGCCCCGGTCCCGCTCGAAGAGGGTGGACTGCTCGTAGTGCCATCTCTCCTTGCTCAGGGTGACGCCGAAGCTCTTGAGCTTGCCCGGGTGGAGCTTCTTGAGGGGGAAGGGTTGGCCCGGCTTGTCCCCCATCTCGTGCCAGTGGCCCCCGCCCCCCGAGAGGCCCCCCTTCCAGTCCATGCTCCCGACGAGGAGGTTGAGGGCGAGGATGGCCTGCTGGGCGTAGTAGCCGTTGGTGTGCTGGACGGGCCCCCGGTAGGTGTCGATGGCCACCCTCTTTCCGTGGCCGGTGAGCTCCGTGCTCAGCTCTTCGATGAGCTCAGAGGAGACGCCGCAGATCTCGGCGTACTCATCGAGACTCCTCTCGAAGGCCCGCTCCTTCAGGAGGGTGAAGACGCTCTTGACCGGGATGCCGCCCGCCGTCGTGCTCACCTCCAGGAGGCCGTGCTCTGCCCGGTCGTGGCGCCGGGGACCCTCGGGGGTCATCACCACGTGGAACTCCCCCTTCCCCTCCCTCTTGGGGAGGCCGACATCCTCGGGCCGGAGGAAGAGCAGGGTGTCGGCCCGGACCAGGTGGGTGGCGTCGGTGGAGGTGGGCTCGCCGTCTCGCTTCGCGGCCGCCTGGTTCGCGTTCTCCAGGTAGCGCCTGTCGAAGCGGCCCTTCTCGATGACCCAGCGGGTCATGGCGAGAGCCAGGGCCGCGTCCGCGCCCGGGATGATGGGCACCCAGCGCCAGGCCCTGGCCGCGGTCTTGGAGAGGCGCGGGTCGATGACGGCGTACTTCAGGTTCCGTTCCGCCAGGGGTCGGGTGACGAGCTCGGCCATGGCGGTCAAGCCGAAGTTGGCCTCGAAGGCGCCCGTCCCCCAGAAGATGACGAACTCGCTGTTGAGGAAGTCGGGCTTGAAGTGGGTCTTCCCCTTCCCCGTGAGCGGGTCGCGGGTCATCTCGAAGGTGGCGATGTGGTGGCTCTGCTCGCAGATGGTGGTGTGCTCGTAGAAGTTGACCGAGCCGAAGGCGCCCTTCGTGAATCGCTTGCCCAGCTCCTTGCGGCCGTGCTGGATGCGGCCCGCGAGGAAGACGAACTGGTTGTTCTTGGGGCCGAGGTCCGGCTGGTCGGGGTCGATGAGGGCTCCCAGGTGCGCCCGGTGCTTGGCCTGGAACTCGGCCACCGTCATCTTCCGCTCCTTGAGCCGCTCGATGTCGGCCGCCATCTTTTTGGCCACCTGGGGGTCCCGCAGGGCGAAGACCTCCTTCAGGCCCGGCACAACGCGGTTCTTTTCCCCCTTCACGTGGGCGAAGAGCTTGCCGCCGCCCACGATCTCCTCGATGGCCCGCCCGAAGGGGATGGTCTTCCAGCGGTTGGATCCCCGGGGGCCGTCCCGCTTGAGGACCCTCCGCAGGCGGTAAGGGTCGTAGAGGAGCTGGATGCCCGCCTGCCCCTTGGAGCAGAGCTTCCCGTCGATGGTGGCCGCCTCCGCCAGGGGGGTGTCATAGGGGATGTTGGGCAGGT
>JBHIBR010000434.1:0-1854 GCA_046759145.1 Nitrospinota bacterium
CCTGCTCAAATTCTGGGCCGCCTCCGCCCGGTGTCCGAGCCAGGCATGGGCGAAGCCCAGCCAGAAATAATACTGGCCGACGAGCGAGGGGTCCTGGAGGCGCTCCAGGCGATCCTGGTACCGGAGAAGGAGGTCCAGGATCTCTTGCCGCCGGCCCAGGAAATGGAGGGACTCCGCCTGGCGAACGGCCAGCTCCAGGAGGCGACGGTCTCGTTCCTCAACCGGCAGCCGCTCCGCATGCACCAGCGCTTCCTGGAGGGCCGTTACCGCTTCCGCGTGGGCGTAGCTCCGTGCCGCCTTCTCCGCAGAGCGCGTCAGGTACTCCACGGCCTCGGCGGTTTCCTCCGCCTTCGAGTAATGGTTGGCCAGCCGGTCGTAGACCTCCTCCAGGCGGCCGGCGTAGATGGTTTCCAGCGCCCGCCCTGCGGCCGCATGCAGCGCCCGGCGCCGCTCGGCCAGGAGGGAGCCATAGGCCACCCGGCAGGTGAGGCCGTGCTTGAAGGTGTGCTCCAGGTCGGGGAAGAGGCTCGTTTCGTAGAGGAACTCGGCGGCCTGGAGATGCGCGAGGCCAGCCCGGAGCTCCCCCTCGGGCATCTCGGCGATGGCCCGCAGGAGGGCGAAGGGGACGGTCTCTCCGAGTACGGCCGCCGACTGGAGGAGGCGCTTGTCCTCGGGCGAGAGCCGGTCGATCCGGGCGGCCAGGACCGCCTGGACCGTCGCGGGCACCTGAATCGTCTGGACGGGCTTCGCCAGGCGGTAGGCCCCGCGCTCGCCGACCAGGACCTGGGTCTCGACCAGGGTCCGGACGCTCTCCTCCAGGAAGAAGGGGTTCCCCTCGGTGCGCTCGATCAAGAGCCGCTTGAGGGGCACGAGGCCAGCGTCGGCTCCCAGGACGCCGTCCAGCAGCTCCTCGGCGCTCTCCGCCCCAAGCGGGTCGAGGCGGAGCTGCGCGTAGGATGTCCTGCTCCCCCAGTCGGCGGCGTACTCGGGACGGTAGTTGACGAGGAGCAGGAGCCGGGCCGCGGGCAGGCTCTCGATGAGGAGGCCCAGAAAGGCCTCGCTCTCGGAATCCACCCAGTGGAGGTCCTCGAAGACGAGGAGGAGGGGCTGGGCCCGGCTCTCCCGCAGGAGCAGGCCCTTGACCGCCTCCAGCGTCCGCTGGCGGCGCTGGGGCGCGTCGAGGTTCGCCCACCCCCCATCCTCGGCGGGAACCTCCAAAAGGGCCAGGAGGGCCGGAAGGCTGGGCTCGAGGGCCCGGTCGAGGGTGAGGACCTTGCCCGTGACCTTCTCGCAGACCCTCCGCGCGTCGTCGCTCTCCTCGACCCCGAAGTAGGACTTGAGGAGGTCCATGACGGGGAGATAGGGGGTGGCCTTGCCATACGAGGCGGACCCGCTCTCCAGGATGAGCCAGCCCCGCGTCCGGTGGGAGCGGGTGAACTCGAAGAAGAGGCGGGACTTCCCCACCCCCGCCTCGCCCACGGCCCCGACGACTTGCCCCTGGCCTCGCCCGGCGCGCTCGAGGGCCCCGTGGAGGACCTCAAGTTCATTCGTCCGCCCCACGAAGCGGGTGAGCCCCCGCGCGGCGGCGGCCGCCTGGAAGCGCGTCCGGGCCGGGAGGGCGCCCGTGAGCTCGAAGACCTCCACCGCCTCGCCCATCCCCTTCACGGGGACCGGGCCCAGGGGTTCCACCTGGACGAAGCCCTCGGCGAGCCTGAGCGTCTCGCCCGTGAGCCGGTTGCCCCCCGGGGGGGCGAGCTGCTCCATCCGGGCCGCCAGATGCGTCGTCTGCCCCACGGCCGTGTAGTCCATGTGGAGGTCGCTCCCGATGGAGCGCACCACCACCTCGCCCGAGTT
>JBHIBR010000435.1:0-1851 GCA_046759145.1 Nitrospinota bacterium
GCTACCAGCGCCGGCGGCTCGCCCTGCGCCTGCTCTCCTCGCTGCTGGGGATGGGCTATCTCGTCCTGATCGTCGCCGGGGCCTGGGACGACCGCCTCTGGCTGGCCTTCCCGGGCCGGCCCCTCCTGGGCGCGGCCCTCTACTTCTCCATCCTCCTCCTCGGCTACGAATTGCTGCGGGCCCCGCTTGCGTGGTGTGGGGGCTGGTGGCTTGCGCACCGCTACGGGCTCTCCCGGCAGAGCTTCGCCGGGTGGCTCTGGGATTGGGCCAAGGGCGCCGGGCTCGCCCTCGCCCTGGGGTTGCCGGCGGGGTTGCTCCTTTTCGCCTGGATGGCGACGAAGGGGGAGGGCTGGTGGTGGGGGGCCGGGCTGGGTGCGGTCCTCGTGGGCGTGGTCCTGACGCGCCTCGGCCCGGTGCTGCTGGTGCCCCTCTTCTTCCGCCTCCGACCCCTGAGCGATGCGCAGCTGGCGGCCCGGCTCGCCGGGCTCGCAGAGCAGGCGGGCACGCGGGTGGTGGGCGTCTACGAGCTCGAGCTGAGCACCAAGAGCCGCTCCGCCGGGGCGGCTCTCGCGGGCCTGGGGAAGACGAGGCGGATCCTGCTCTCGGACACCCTCCTCTCCCGCTTCGACGCCGAGGAGGTGGGCGCTGTGGTGGCCCACGAGCTCGGCCACCACGCGGGCCGCCACATCGGCAAGCTCATCCTCCTCCAGGGAGCCCTCCTTCTGCTGGGCTTCTACCTGGCCGAACGCCTCGGCTCGACTGAGCTCGCCGAAGTCCTCGCGGCGGGAGTCCTCCCGGGGTCCCCAAGCGGCCCGCCGCTTGGGGTGCCCCTCCCGGCCGGACCGGGGGGCACCGCTTCCCCCGGGGCGATCCCGGCGGTGGCCCTGGGCCTCTCCCTCTGGGGGGCAATCCTCTCGCCCGCCCTCACGGCCTATGGCCGGAGGCTCGAGCGCTTCTGCGACCGCTTCGCCGTCCGGCTGGGGGGCGGCCCTCCCTTCCGCCGGGCGCTGGAGAAGCTGGGAGAGATGAACCTCGCCGACCCCGCTCCGCCCCGCTGGATGACCCTCCTCTTCTACACCCACCCGCCCCTCGCCGAGCGGATGCGCCTCGCGGGGGAGAGCGCACCGTGAAGCGAGGGGTGGGCAGGGCGAATTGAGTGATGCGGCGCACTGGATGGACGCCCGGCGCCGGTTTACGGGGTTCCAAAAGGAGCTGGACAGCCAGAGGGAAAGGCGTCACCATTGCCCCAAACGGCTAAGGGGGGCGGGCACGCATCCACCAAGAGCTAAAGGTGGAGAATTCCGGCTAAATATTTTTGTGGAAAACTAGCATTCTTCTCGTGCGACGGATAGTGAAGGAGTGACGGGTTGGGGGAACGAGGCGAAGCCAATTTTGACAGGAGGACATTAGGATGAGACGCGCTTTGGTTCTCGGGGGCGGTGGAGCACGGGGCGCTTTTCAAGTCGGCATGCTCCAGGAGCTGGTTGGCAAGGTTGGCAAGGAGGGGCTCGATTTTCAGATCATCCGTGGCGTGAGCGTGGGCGCTCTGAATGGCGCCTTTCTGGCCCAGGCGCCGTCCAGACCGAATTCCTTGCGGGAGCTGAGAAAGAGGGTCAACGCCCTGCACTCCCTCTGGACCAAGGAAATCAAGGGAAACCACAGCGTTTACGGAGAGAGGGCGGGGTTCGCTGGACTGGCGTTGGGGGCGGACAGCCTTTATACGCTTGAACCTCTGAGAAAGCTAATAGACAAATACGTTAAACCGGAGGCCCTGAGCGCCTCCGGGCGGGACTTCGCCGTTGGGACGGTCTCCCTCGTGTCGGGACGTTATAGGGAGTGGACGCCGAAGGA
>JBHIBR010000436.1:0-1833 GCA_046759145.1 Nitrospinota bacterium
CCACCGGGGCTCCCGAGGTCGATGCTGTCCCAGGACCCGCAATGGGGGCAGCTCGCCCGCCACTCCTCCGCCCGGCTTCCGCAAACCCCGCAGCGGAAGCACAGGAGCTGGTCTTCCAGGTGGCCGGATGCCGCTCGAACGGCCGCCGCCGCCCGCTCCCTATCGCCCCCGTCCAGGCAGGCCCGGCCCACCAGCAGGTGGTGAAAGAACAGGGCGCCGGGCTCGAGGGGTCCCCGGGCGAGCCGGTCGAGTTCCTGGAGGGCTTCGGCGGACTTTCCCTCCCGCAGGAGGAAGACCGCCAAGAGCAGTCCGGCCCGGACAGCCTGGCGGGTGCCCTCCAGGCCCGCCGCCTCCGCCGCCTCCCGGAGGAGTGAAACCGCCCGATCGGGCCGGCCCGAGCGAGCGTGGTAGTCGGCCAGCCGCTGAAGGAAAACGAAGGAGTGCGTGCGCCCGAAGGCGCGCTCCCACAGGCGCACCGCCCGACGGGGGCGGCCCAGGGCGAGGTAAGCCTCCCCCAGCGCCACCTGGGGGGCCACCGCGGCGGGGTCGGCCTGGACGGCGGACTCCAGGTGCTGGATGGCCCCCGCCGCATCCCCCCCTTCGGCGCGGGCCCGGCCCACTTCAAAGCGGATGCGGGCGACCTTCTTGCGCTCCCCCTCCCCCTCCCGGCCCGCCCCGTCCCGGAGGCCACCCAGGCGCTGCTGCACGCGGTGGGCGTCCTCCCACCTGCCCGCCGCCACGTAGTGGTCGCGAAGTTTGCGCAGGGGCGCGCGGGCGATGCCGCCGCGCTCGATGGCCCCCTCGAGGAGGCGCTCGAGCTCTTCGGACCGGCCCGCCGCCTCGAAATCGCGGACGAGGCTCATGAGGGTTTCGGGCTCCACCTCCCGCCCCGCCGCCGCCCGGAGGTGGAGGGAAAGGGCCCCCTCAGAGTCTCCCGCCTCGCGGAGCAGGTCCCCCAAGCTGAGGAGCGCTTCCGCGTCCCCCGGAGGACGCCGGGCGAGCCGCCGGAGGGCCGCACGGGCGGTCTCCACCTCACCCGCCCGCAGCCGCCCGCGGGCGCGTCGCAGCCCTTCCTCCCACCGGCGACGCCGTCGGGCTCCCAGGGAGGTCCGAACCCGGCCAAGCCCCTTCCGGACCCGGTGGCCCAGGTCGAAGGCCAGCGCCACCACAGCGCCCGCCAGAGCGGCAAACACCAGCAATAGGGGCAGGGGTGCCCGCACAGAGTGGCGGGCGGAGAGGCGGAGGGGCACCTCGATGGGGTTGAAGTAAACGATGTAAAGAGAAGCCGCCAGAGGGAGCCCCACCGCGAGGAGGTTGCGCAGCCTCATGTCGGGGGGCGGGGGGCGGGCCTCATGCCATCTTCTCGCGCTTCTCCATCTGGCTCAGGCAAGACACGCAGTAGAGGGCGAAGGGGACCACCTCGAGCCGTTTGACGGGGATGTCGTCGCCGCACTCCTCGCACTTGCCGTATTCGTCCCCGTTCACCTTCTCCAGCGCCCGCTCCACCATCCGCAGCCGCTCGCGTTCCTTCCCGCCCAGGTCCATCAGGATCATCCGCTCGTAGGTGCCGGCCGCCATGTCGGCGATGTCCTGGGTGCCGTCGTCGCCCACCTCCTTGCTCTGGCGCATGTTCTGCTCCACGTCGCCCAGGATCTCGCGCCGGATGGCCAGCAACTTCCCGCGGAAGTGAGCTCTCTGCTTTTTGTTCACCCTCATCTCTCCCGAGAATGCCCCCGCGCAGGCCGGGGCGAATAGGGGGCTCCCTCAGCAACCCGCCGCCAGCTCCTCTTGGTCCAACTCCATCTCCGGGGCGCCTGCCCAAAGGCGCTCCAG
>JBHIBR010000437.1:0-1832 GCA_046759145.1 Nitrospinota bacterium
GAGGCTCAGCGCCGAAGGCTTCCGGACGCGGGTTCGATTCCCGCCGCCTCCACCATTCGACGCGCGGGGGCAGCCCTAAGCGGCTGCCCCCGCTTGCTCATGGCGGGCCCGAGCGAAGCGAAGGGCCCGTCCCGAGCGAGCGGAGCGAGCCGAAGGGCGGCTCACGAAGTGGAGTGCGTCGAATGGTGTCCTGAGCGGGCGAAGCGAGTCGAAGGGCGAGTCCATTGGACATTTCTGTGGCGCCCGGTGGTGCTGGTGTATTCAGAGGAGCACGAGAGTGAGAGAGCGGCAGTCGGGCGTGAGCGCCAGATCAAGAGGTGGGGCTGTGCGAAGAAAGAAGCCCTGATATCCGGGGACGAGGAACGGCTCAAGCGGTTGAGCAAGAGTCGGGATTAACTTGCTCGTGGCGGGCCCCGGGCTTTTCGGCGGCGTTGACAAGGAGGAGCCTCTTCCCTACATTGGCCGTGCCACCCACGCCGCCCCGCAGGCCCTCGGGGCGGCGTTTTCGCTTCGCTCGGCCGGGGCCGGCGCGGGACCATGGAAGAGTGGCTCATCCGCTACGGCTACCTGTTCATCTTTTTCGGCACCTTCGTCGAGGGGGAAACGGTACTCGTCCTTGCGGGCTTTCTGGCCTTCCGGGGCTACTGGCCCCTGGCCGCCGCCGTCTTCTTCGGGGCGCTCGGCGCCTTCACGGGCTACCTCACCCTCTACGCTCTGGGCCGTTGGCAGGGGGAGAGGGTGCTCGCGCGCTTGCACGCCCTGCGGCGCCACCGGCCCAGGCTCCAGCGCTTGCTCCAGCGCTACGGCTTCCTGAGCATCTTCGTGGCCCAGTTCCTCTATGGCGCCCGGCTCGCCAGCGCCCTCTGCTTTGGCCTCCTCGGGTTTCCCCCCGCCCGCTTCGTGCTCTACGAGGCGGTCGCCTGTGCCCTGTGGGCGAGCTTGATGGGGGGGGCGGGCTACGTCTTCGGCGAGGCGATGCGGGCCTTCCTCGGCCGCCTGGGGCGCTACGAGCTCCCCCTGGCCATCATCCTGGTGGCGGCGGGGGCGCTCTACCACCTGGCGGCGCTCTGGCGGCGCAGGCGGCTGGGGACCTGAGGGGAAGGAGGGCGGCGGCGAGCTAGGGTTTCGCCGGCGGCTCGGGGCGGATGGCCTCCTCACCCCTCTTGAGCGCCTCGGCCATGCGCGAGCGCATGGCGTCCACCGACTCCCGCATGGCCTTGAGTTGCTTCTGCGAGGACTCCCGCAGTTCTTTGAGCTGAGATTGCAGGGCCTTCGTCTCCGGGCTCCCCCCCGCCTTGAGGAGAGCCTGGTAGGAGACCCAGAGGGCGACGAGGGAGATGAGCAGGGCCAGCCAGGAGATGAACCGGCCTCCCCTGCGGGGCTGCGCTGCCATCGGTGGCTCCTCCTCCCGGGGCCCGCCCGGTTCGTGAGCGCCTCCCTTCATCCGACCCGGCCGGGGGCCTCAGTCGGCCTCGGCGGGCTGCCAGACGTCCTCTACGTAGATGGTCTTCGCCGCGTCCCGGTTGGGGCAGTTCCCGTAAGTGAAGATGAGCTCCGCATCGGTGTCGTTGGGGTTGAGGAGGCCGTGGATCTCCCCGGCTGCTACGTACACGAAGTGCCCCTCGGGCACGAGGTGTTCTTCCTTCTCCTCCCCCATCCAGACGATGATGGGCCCGCGCACGACGTAGAAGGTGGCGTCACAGACGTGGTAGTGGCGCTGATTGCGGCCCTTGGGAGGGATGATGGTGCGGCCCGTGGTGATGGTCTGGGTGCCCGTGGTGTGGCTGTTCACGCCCCACCGGATCTTGAGGGGAGGCTCATAGGCCTTGTCC
>JBHIBR010000438.1:0-1816 GCA_046759145.1 Nitrospinota bacterium
CCTGAGCTTCCTCGGGCTGGGGGCGCCCGCCGACGAGCCCTCCTGGGGGGGGATGCTCACCGCGGCGTCGGACTACCTGGAGCGGGCCCCCTGGATCGCCCTGTTTCCGGGCGTAGCCATCAGCCTCGCCGTCTTCGGCCTGAACCTCTTCGGGGACGCCATCCGCGACGCCGTGGACCCCAAGCTGCGGGGGCGGGGGCTGCGGGCGCGGGGCGAGCTGGGCTGAGCGAGAGGGGCTGGCGCGCCGGCCTGGAAAGCCCCGAGGGGCGCCCTCTCTTCGAGCTTCTCCCCCTCAGCTGGAGATCTTGAGCAGCCGGGCGGCGTTTCCCCCCAGCCACTTCCCCTTCACCTCCTCCTTGAGAGGGAGCTGGCGGATCTCCTCCACCGTGCGCCGCATGGGGAGGAGAGGATAATCGGTCCCGAAGAGGACCTGGTCCTGGAGGACGGAGTTGCCGAACTGGAGGAGCGTCTCCCACCCCGAGTGGGGGGTGCCGATGTATTTCGGGCGCATCCCCGAGAGCTCGATGTACACCGTCGGGTGGCGGTAGGCCACCGCGACCATCTCGGGCACCCAGGGCCAGCCCCCGTGGCTCGCCACGATCTTGAGGTCGGGGAAATCCACCGCCACCCGGTCGAGGTAGAGGGGCCGGCCGAAGTCCATGTAGAGCTCCCGGCTCAGGTTGACCGAGGTGTGTAAGATGACGGGGACGTCCAGCTCCACGCACTTCTCGTAAAGGGGGTAGTACTTCCGGTCGTCCGCCCGCAGCCTGTGCTCCCAGGGGCCCATGTTGAGGCCCTTGAGCCCGAGCTCCTTGACGGCGCGCTCGAAATCCCTCACGGCCTGCACCCCTTTGTGGGGGTCAGCGCCCGCGAAGCCGATGAGGCGGTCGGGGGCCTGGTTCACGTACTCGGCCAGCTCCTCGTTGGGGTAGCGGCTGCCGTAGGTGGTCCCGATGTCTCCGGCGAAAAGCACCACCTTGTCCACCCCCTCCGCGTCGAGGAACTGCAGAAAACGCTCGACCGGCATGCAGACCTGTTCCTGCTTTTGGTGAAAACTACCGGGGGGATAGAGCTCGGTGTAGCGCTTCATCCGGGGCGGGGGGTTGGTGAAGCGGGCCATGCCCTTGGGGGTGGGCGGGTTGACGCGGAAGTCGATGATCATGGCGGCTCCTCCCTTTCACGTTCTCCTTCCCGCTCGAGCCTCTTCCAGCGCCTGGTGGACCAGCAAGGGCAGTTCCTCGAACGTCTCCGCCACCCGCACCCCCGCCTCCCGCAGCGCCTGGACCTTGGCCGCCGGGCTTCCCATACCCCGGCTCACCATGGCGGCCGCGTGGCCGAAGGGGACGCCCTGGGGGTAGCGGTCGATGAAGCGGCCGGCGATGAAGGCGACGGCGGGCTTGGCGAAGCGCCCCTCGCGGATGAAGGCCGCCGCGTCCTCCTCGTAGGTGGTCCCCGGCTCGCCGAAGAGGAGGGCGACCTCCGTCTCCGGGTCCTCCCCGAAGAGCTCCAGGAAGCCCACGAAGGGCGTGCCCACCATCAGGTCCCCCCCCATGGAGACCGCCGTGCTCACCCCCAGGCCGTGGCGCTTGAGCTGCCAGCCGATCTCGCCGCACATGCCCCCGCTGCGGGAGACGACGCCCACCGGGCCGGGAACGAACATCCGCTCGGGGTCCTCGCCCCCCAGGCCCCCCAGCCGCGAGCGGCGGGGGCTGATGAGGCCGTTGGAGTTGGGGCCGACCAGCCGGACCCCCGCCCTGCGGGCGTGGGCGAAGACCTCCGCCAGGTCGTGCTGGGGGACCCTCTCGGGCATCATATG
>JBHIBR010000439.1:0-1807 GCA_046759145.1 Nitrospinota bacterium
GCGGACCAGAGGCCCAGGTCGAGCCCGTCCCCCCCGCGGACCATCCAGCGCAAGAAGAGATGGAGGCGCTTGCAGGCGCTCTCGGAGCTCGCGTCGGGCACCAGGTAGAGCACGCCGGCCGAGGAGGGAAGCGGCCCTCCCCCGTAACAGGGTCCGGGGCGGAGGGCGCGCATCCTCCGGGTCATGGAAGCCAGCGCCTCCACCACCGTGGGCGCCTCGGGCTCGTAGCCGCGGAGGAAGTAGCCTTCCAGAGTCCCCGCCCCCTCCAGCGCCTGGCGGAGCCAGAAGAGGAGGCAGGTGATGTCCTCCCCTCGCGTGAAGCGGTGGACAAAGCCGACGAAGCGGCGACCGTCCCTCTGGGGGTCGAAGTTGCGCACCAGGGCGCCGGGACTCGGGCCCATCCGCTCGAGGAGGTCCTCCAGGTGGGCCAGGATCGTGCGCACCTTCCCGTAGGCGAGGGCGGAGGAGACGAAGGCGACGATCCCTTGGTCGGCCGGGTCGGGGTAGCGGTGGGGGAACTGGAGGGGGTCGGTGGCGAGGAAGGCGCGGTCGTAGGTGGCGTACAGGTGGTCGAGCCGCGCCTTCACGTGGACCCAGTCCTGCACCTCAGAGTTCCCGCCGGGAGTGGAGGAGGAGGGTGACGGGACCCTCGTTCACGAGCTCCACCTCCATGAGAGCGCCGAAGCTCCCCGTCGCGGTCGGAACCCCCAGGGCCTCGACCTCGCGGACGAAAACGCCATAGAGGGCTTCCGCCCGCTCCGGCGGAGCGGCCTCGATGAAAGAGGGCCGGCGGCCCTTCCGGGCGTCCCCGTAGAGGGTGAACTGGGAGACGACCAGCATGGAGCCCCCAACTTCGAGGAGGGAGCGGTTCATCCGCCCCTCCTCGTCGCCGAAGATCCGAAGGTGCACCGCCTTATCGGCCAGGTAGCGGGCGTCTTCCTCGGTGTCCTCCCTTCCCACGCCCAGGAGGGTCACGAGGCCTCTCCCCACCTCGCCCACCACCTTGCCGCCTGCGACCACCCGGGCTTCCCGCACCCGCTGGATGACGGCCCGCATGAGCGTCCCCTGCGCCTAGCGACCCGGGGCGGAGGAGCTGGCCCCTGTGCCTCCCTAACCTCGGCCGCCGGTCCTCCCTTCGTCCTCACAGGGCGGGCAGGCTGTGGCGCGTCTTGAGGGCCTCGTAGGCGTCCGTCCGGCCCGGCAGCTCTCTTCCCTCGTTGTCGTACACCCCCGTCAGGAACACCTTGAACAGGGGCTCTCCCGAGGCGTCCAGGACTCGAAAGCTGCGGGAGGTGCGGCCCGGGGGTCCCGGGTGGGGGTCGGGGGCTTCGTGGTAGCCGACCCTCCCGACCCTCTCAGCATCCAGGTGGATGTGCCACCCGGGGCACTCCAGGGTGAGCCACCGGCCGTGGGACTCGACGGAGGGCTCCCGGAGTTCGAGCTCGGCGATGCAGCCCTCCCGCCCTGTGGTCAGGACGACGCTCTGGAGGGCGAAAATGTCCCGCAGGATGACCTCCATCTCAGCCATCGCGCCGCTCCCCTCGTCTTCGGCCTCCACATCGACCTCGATGTCGACGACCGGGGGGCCGGGCGGTCGCCACCACCGGAGCGACGGCGTCAGAAGGAGAGAGATCGATAGGCCCTCGCGCCCCCCAGGACATTCTAGCACAGGTGGGCAGCGCCCCCTGTGGGGGGGCTCTTCAGTCCACTCCGAGCAGAGTCACCACGCGGCGTTGCAGCTCCAGCAGGGCGGGGTCCTCCATGGAGCGCTCCCGGGGGATATCCACCCTCAGCTCGTGGAACACCC
>JBHIBR010000440.1:0-1805 GCA_046759145.1 Nitrospinota bacterium
ATGAGAGCCTCTCCTTCCCCGCTGGAACCCTATCCATCCTCCACCCCCATGAGCGCCTCCTGGAGGCGGGGGCCTTCCACGCGACGCTTGTGCTGGTAGCGGGAGAAGGACTGCCGGCCGTCCCCCTACAGGTCCCCCCTTCGGGTCTCTCCCTCAAGGAGAACGCCCGCGTCTCGCGCCTCGTCGCCCTCGCCCTCGCCTGAGGCGAACGGGCGGAGCCCCTCCCAGGAAACCGGAGGAAAGGATGAGACACTACTCCCTGGTCTACGGCATGCGGCTCTTCCCGAAGGGGGAGGTGGCCTCGGTGGACCCGGCGCCCGTGGTGCTCCGCGCGGACGGGGGGAGGCCGTCCCGCGTGAGGATGCACCTGATGGAGGGCACCCGGGAGCAGCTCAAGAGCCAGTTCCTCCGCAGTGTCGAGGCCTTCTTCGAGCTGGAGGAAGAGAGGGAGGGGGGCGGCGAACCCTGAGGGGCAGCGGCCCTGCTTGTGAATTTCCCCCACTGGTCCCAGATCTCGGGCCTGGCCCGGGATTTGGGGTTCAGAGCCTTCCGCTTAAACCGCACCGGGATCGCAGCCGCCACAGAGGCGACCTGACGCGCGTGGGGGCTCGCCTGGGCCACCTTGCCCGCATCGAGCAGCCGCTTGATGGCCATGGGATTTCGGACGTTCTGCTTCATGAGCGCCGCCACCACCGCCCATCGGCGCGCGCCCGGGAGCGTCTGGGCCGGGAATCGGACTTCCTGGACCGTCACCTCCTCCAGTGGTTCCCCGCCTTCACGGCGGCGGCCGAGGATGCGGCGCAGACCCCATTCTACCGCCGGCTACTCCGTTTCGCCCGGGAGTTCGCCCTCGAGGACCGAAACCTCATCGCCCGGGTGCTGCGGGCTCGCTGAGGGGGGGCCGCGCGGCCGCACGCGGAGAGCCAGTTCTTTTGAGCCGCCCTCCAAGAGCGGGGCTCGAACAGAGTGGGCACCCCCGCACCGGCCCGGTGGCCGGTGCCACCGGGCACACCGAAGGAGCCAGCTCTGTCGAGCCCCTCTCGCCCGCCGGGGCCCCACAGATTGGCCTCGTCGCGCCAGCCCGGTGGCCGGGGGCCTCAGGCCTCCTCTTCCAGCACGCGCACCTGAACTGCCCGGGGGCCCCGCTCGGTCGCTTGGACCTCGAAACTCACCCGAGCGCCCTCGTGCAAGCCCTCGAAGGCACCCGGCTGCAAGGATGTCGAGTGGAAGAAGATCTCCCGCCCGTCCGAGGCCTTGATGAAGCCGAACCCCCGCTCCCGGATGATCCGTTTGATGGTCCCCTCCGGCATGGTCCCCCCTCCCTGAAAAAGGGCGCTCGTACTCCGGTTCTGAAGAAGGAGCGGGCCCGCCCCGCGGCCCCGCATCCGCAATCGTCCCCGCCGGGGCACCCCAACGCGCCTGCGCGTTGGGGACCCCCTCCGGGCCCCGTCAGCCGGAGACGCCCGCCCGTGCCGGCAGCAGGCCGTAGGCTTCCGCAGCCTGCCGGATCTTGGCCAGGTTGGCCTCGGAAGGGGGGCACAGGGGGGAGCGGAACTCCCCTCCGATCTTCCCCATCAGCGCCAGGGTGGTCTTGGCGGGGATGGGGTTCGTCTCGATGAACATTGCCCGGTTCAGGGGGCGAAGCTTGTAGTGGAGGGAGCGCGCCCGCTCGGCATCCCCGCTGAAGTGGGCCTCACACATCTCGGTCACATCCGCGGGCGCCACGTTGGCCGTGACCGAGATCACCCCCACCGCCCCCACCGCCAGCATGGGGTAAGTCACGAAGTCGTCGCCCGACAGGACGA
>JBHIBR010000441.1:0-1804 GCA_046759145.1 Nitrospinota bacterium
TGCGCCCCGCAGGAGGAGTGCCGGACGCCGGGACCTTCTTGCTTTTGGTTGGAGGTGTCTTCGCCGTAGGCTTGGCCTCGGCGGCGGGCAAGGCAATGGCCCCTTTCGCGGTCGGGGGGCGAGCGGCCTTGGGCGAAATGCCAACTCCCTTGAGCCCCCCTTCGCTGCCGGGGCTCGAGCGGAGTGGGCGTTTTCGCTCCGCCCGGGTGCCGGCGGGCACCCCGGGGGCCGAGGAGGTGAAGAACTTCAGCCGAACCGCCGGGCTTCTCTGGGCCTCCCTCGCCTCCGGGCGCTCCGGCCCCGTGGCCGGGGAGGCGAGGGCCTCCTGCCGAGCCGCCCCGCTCCTCTGGGTCTCCCTCGACTGTGGGGGCTCCAGCGGAATTGGGCGTTTTGGCTCCGGCCCTATGTAGCGCGCCACGTGGAGGACGAGGGGAACTTCCCCCGGCGAGAGGGTTGTCCCCGGCCGCACGCTCTGGAAATACACTTTCCCGTCAAAGGCCTCAAAGGAGGGGTGCGCCAGCCGCTCCTCCCGCCAGGTGGGCTTGAAGCGCACTCCCTTCTCGGCCCAACTCCGGAGGACGATTTCCACCTGCGCGCGCCTGAGGCCCCCCAGGGTGGGCATGGTAAGGCGTGCTGAAGGAGGCGCAACAGAGGGCACTGCACGAGGTTCGGGACGGGGGGTCGCTTGCGTGAGGCTTTTCTCTTCCTCGCCGGGGCGGGCAAGGGCCCGGGACCCTGGAATTCTCTTCCCGGGGGCCGGCCGCGATGGAGCGACGCCGATTGAGAGAGCAAGCGTGAGCGCTTGCTCCCCAGGGAAAAGGGCTTTGCCGGGGGGAATGCTCTGCCGCTGGATGATCTCCCCCTCTCCGGTCCAGCGCACCTGGAAGCGCGCGCCGCGCGCCGCGAGGTTCTGGAGCACTTTCTCCGCCCGCTCGCGGGTGAGGCCCACGAACTTGGGCACGGCACCCACGGGGAGCGGGCCCACGCCCTCCGCCGCTCCCTGGAAAAGGGCAAGGGTAAGGGTGAGGACATAGCCCTTCCCCCTCCGTGGCCGGTCCACGCTCTGGGCGATCACCCGGCGGTGGAGTTTTTGGTAGACGGGGTGGCTGGTGCGCAGAAGGACCCACTGGACCTCGAAGTGGGTCCCCTTCTCCTCCAGCGGGGCGAGCCGCTCCATCACCTCGGCCGGGGTGAGACCCCGTAGGTTCGGGATGCCGGCCGGGACGAGGAGCGGGGGGCTCTCGGCGGCCGCCGCTCCTGCGCCCGCGCCGATCAGCAGGGCGACAAGGAAGGTCCTTAAGAGCAGGCTCTTCATCCCCAGGTCCCCGCGCTCACGTCCGCCCGGCATAGCCCGTGCCACCTGGGCACGGTTTCAGGCATTTGGATTCTATCAAATTACACGCAAAGGGCCAGCGGGCTCTCCACCCCGCCCCCCTCGGCCGGTAGGGCGCCTCCAGGGGGTGCCTCCCCCGGCGGTCCGCGGCTCCACCGCGAGGCTCTGGAGGCTGCCCCAGAGGCCACACGCACTGATCCCTAAGAGCGTCAGGGGGAAAAGAGGCTTCCCCCCCGCGCTTGCCCATGGTTCGCTCCTCCCTTCGAGGCGGATGGCGGCAGGACAGCCCGGGATGGAGCGAGGGGCAATCGGCTGAGGGCCCGTTTGGCCTGGGGTCGAAAAATGAGGTAACATGAAAAAAAGAGGCGAGCTACTTTGGCCACTTGGAGCGCCGCGGATGGCGCTCAGGGGAGGTTTTTGTGGATAAGCAACAGCTCCTCGAAACGCTCGCCTTCTTCGCCGAGCCCCAGC
>JBHIBR010000442.1:0-1789 GCA_046759145.1 Nitrospinota bacterium
GGTGGCGCCCCTCCTGGAGGGGGCGCGGGAGGTCGGCCCCCTCCGGGTGCTGGCCCTCCCCGACCACGCGACCCGGGCTGCGGAGGGCAGCCACGGCGCGGAGCCCGTCCCGTTCGCCCTCGCTGAGTGGGATGGGGAGCGGTGGAAGCCCCCCCGCAGGGGCGGGCTCGGAGGGCTCATCGAGCGGCTCGCGGGCGGCGGGGGATCATCGGCCGATCGGTCCGCCGAACGTCGGTCCACCGAACGGAAGTTCTCCGAGAAGCTGGCCGAGGGGCGAACCCTGGCCGGGGCGAGCCTCATCCGCCGTCTCCTGGGCTGCTGAGTCGGTCCGCCGAACGGGGGAGAAGTGGGCCTCATCGTCCAGAAATACGGTGGCACCTCCGTGGCCGACATGGCCAGGATCCGGAAGGTCGCGGAGAGGGTGGCGGGCGCCCGGCGGGAGGGTCACGAGGTCGTGGCGGTCATCTCCGCCATGGCCGGCACTACGGACCAGCTCCTGGCCTGGGCCCAAGCGCTCGCCCCCGATCCCGACCTCCGGGAGGTGGACATGCTGCTGAGCTCGGGGGAGCGGGTGACGAGCGCTCTCGTTGCCATCGCGCTGCGGGGTGCGGGCGTGGCCGCCCATTCCCTGAGCGGGGAGCAGGTGGGCATCCGCACCGATGAGGCTCATACCCGGGCGCGAGTGCGCTCCATCTCGGCCGAGCGCCTGCGGGAAGCGCTGGCCGCAGGCGAAGTCCCCGTCGTCGCGGGCTTCCAGGGGGTGAACGAGCGCCAGGAGGTGACGACGCTCGGCCGGGGAGGCTCGGACCTGAGCGCGATCGCCCTGGCGGCCGCCCTGGGGGCGGAGCGCTGCCAGATCTATACCGACGTGGGCGGGGTGTACACCGCCGACCCCGCCCTCGTGCCCGGCGCCCGCAGGCTCGAGCGCATCAGCTACGACGAGATGATGGAGCTCGCCACCTTGGGGGCGAGGGTGCTCCAGAGCCGCGCGGTGGAGCTGGCGAAGAAGTTCTCGGTGCCGATCCAGGTGCTCTCGTCCTTTGAGGAGGGAGGGGGGACGCTCGTGACCGCAGAGGAGCCGGGTATGGAGGAGGCCGTGGTCTCGGCCGTGAGCTGCGACCGCGACATCGGGAAGGTGACCATCCTGGGGGTGCCCGACCGGCCGGGGATCGCCGCCCGGCTGTTCGGCCTCCTGGGGGAAGCTGGGATCGTGGTGGACCTCATCGTCCAGAACGTCTCCGAGCGGGGCCTCACGGACATCTCCTTCACCGTCCCCCGGGCGGACCTCGCCCGGGCCGAGGCCCTGGCGCGGGAGGCCCACGCCGATGTGGGCGCCCAGGGGGTGACCAGCCAGGCGGACGTCGCCAAAGTGTCCATCGTCGGGGTGGGGATGAAGAGCCAATCCGGGGTGGCGGCCCGGATGTTCGGTGCGCTGGCGGGGGAGGGGATCAACATCATGATGATCACCACCTCGGACATCTCCGTCTCCTGCGTCATCGAAGCCCAACACACCGGGCACGCCGTCCGGGCCATCCACGACGCCTTCGGCCTCGCCGGGGGGAGCGGCTAGCCATGCTCAGCTTCCAGGACGTGATCTTGAAACTCCAGACTTTCTGGGCGGAGCGGGGATGCCTCATCCAGCAGCCCTACGACATCGAGGTGGGGGCGGGGACGATGAACCCCGCCACCTTCCTCCGGGTGCTGGGGCCCGAGCCCTGGCGGGTGGCCTACGTGGAGCCGAGCCGCCGGCCCTCGGACGGCCGCTACGCCGAGAACCCGAACCGCCTCC
>JBHIBR010000443.1:0-1786 GCA_046759145.1 Nitrospinota bacterium
AGTGGTGGTGGTGCAGCCCAACCCCATGACGCCCGACGGCCGGGCGGGCCTCCAGTTGGGCGCCGCCATGGTGGTGAAGGCAGGCGGCGGGGAGTGCCTGCACCGCTATCCGTTCAGATTCCGGGTGTGCGGGTGAGGGGCGCCCTTGCGGAATTTTCCCTCCCATGGTCCTCTCTTTTTGCGCTTGACAGGGCCTCGGAAAGGGATTCAATATTTTTGTTTGGTCAAGCCGGGAGGGGCGTGAGGCGAGCCCTGGGCAATCGAGGATGCGGAGCGGCCGAGGGGGGGCCGTCGCCTGCGGGCGATGGCGGAGCCCCGCCAGCCGTTTGGTGTGTGGGGAGCGGGCTCTGCCCCTTGCCGCCTCTGCGGGGGGAAGGAGAGGAGATGATGCGAACCTGGACGGCCGGACTCACAGCGCTCGGTCTCTCCCTAGCCCTGGCCGGCCCGAGCTGGGCTTATAAGGCGGTAGCCCTCAAAGGGGGCGGAACCATCGCCGGAGTGGTCAAGCTGGAGGGGACCCCGCCGCCCGCCAAGACCATCAAGGCGACCAAGGACGAGAAGGTCTGCGGCAAGCAGCCCATCCCCAATGAGGAGCTGGTGGTGGGCAAAGAGGGCGGAATCCGTTGGGCTGTGGTGTCCCTGACGGACATCAAATCGGGGAAGAAATGGGACCTGCCGAAGCCCGTCATAGACCAGAAGGGGTGCATCTACAAGCCCCACGTCCTGGTGGTGAAACCGAAGGCGAGGGTGGTTGCCCTCAACAGCGATGGCATCCTCCACAACCTCCACAGCTATCCCGATGAGAGCCAGAAGAAGGGAGGCGTGAGGGGCTTCAACATCGCCCAGCCTAAGTTCCGCAAGAAGGTGAAGCTGAGCTCGCGCTACTTCAAGATGCCCGGCATCATCAACCTGAAGTGCGACGCTCACCCCTGGATGAGCGGCTACATTGTGGTGGCCGAGCATCCCTACTTCGCGGTGACGGACGAGAAGGGGCAGTTCACCCTCTCCAACGTTCCGCCCGGCACTTACACCCTGGAGGTGTGGCAGGAGTCGTTGGGGAAGACCTCCCAGAAGGTGACGGTCAAGGCGAGCGAAAAGACCTCGGTCTCGGTGACCCTCAAAAAGAAATAGGCGAGGAGGTCGGCGGGTCCCTCCGGTCTGGGGGGGAGCCCGTAAAAGGTGTTTTTTGTCTTTTTTCCTATAAAAACGATAGGAGAAGGGGAGAAATGCCCTCATGATGAGCTGCCTCCCGGAGAATGTGTCCACCTACGGGGGGGAGGTGGACTTCCTCTTCTACCTCATCTATTACATCACGGCGGTGACCTTCCTCCTGGTCGCGATAGCGATGGTAACCTTTCTCATCCTCTACCGCCACCGCGAGGGGCGCCGGGCGAGGTACTTCCACGGACACGCCGGCCTCGAGTTCACCTGGACCCTGGTCACCTTTCTCATCATGATCACGCTGGCCGCGCTGAGCCAAGGGACGTGGGCGAAGATCAAGGGCCCCGCCCCGGCCACCGACCTCCAGGTCCAGGTGACCGCCAAGCAATTCAACTGGGAGATCCTCTACCCCGGCCCCGACGGGAAGTTCGGCACCAAGGACGACCGCCAGATGGACAACGAGATCCACGTCCCGGTGAACAGGCCCGTTCGGGTCATCCTCAAGTCGAAGGACGTGATCCACAGCCTCTTCCTCCCCAACCTGCGGTTCAAGCAGGACGCCGTCCCGGGACGGGCGATCGACGCCTGGTTCGAGGCGACCAAGGTCGGCAAGTACGAGATGCCC
>JBHIBR010000444.1:0-1770 GCA_046759145.1 Nitrospinota bacterium
GCGGCCAGCAGGACGAAGAAGAGAAAGAGGACCCAACGCCCACCCCTTCGGCGCGGAGACTCGAGCTCCGAAGGTTCCATCTAGGGGCTCCCGGCCGGAGAGCGCGCCGGCGCCAGGGGGGGAGGGGCGGGGCTTGCCGCCAGACCCGCGTAGCGGCGGAGCCCCTGGACGATGGCACTCACGAGTCCCCCCCTCTCCCCCTCCCGGCCGAGCCGCGCCTCCTGCTCGGGGTTGGTGAGATAGCCCAGGTTCACGTAGACGGCGGGCATCTGAGCCCCTTCGAGGGTCACCAGCGGAGCGCTCCAGACCGGGATGGTCCGGCCCCCCACCGCTCCTCCCAGCACCTCGGCCAGGGCCGCAGCCAGGCGCTGGCTTTCCGCCAGCGCGCCCCCTTGGGCTGCCTCCCAGAGGATCGCCCGAAGCGCCACCTCCCCCCCCGGGGCTCCATCCTGCCCCGGCCCAACCGGAGGCAAGCCCCCAGGCGGCTCGACCACAAACACCTCGGGGCCCTGAGCCTGGGGCGAGAGGGCGCCATCGGCGTGGAGGCTGAGGAAGAGGTCCGCCTCCTCGGCGTTGGCGATCGAAGCCCGCTCGGCGGGGGTGAGGGGGACATCGCTCGTGCGGGTGAGGACGACCCGCAGGCCCAGCTCCCGCCGGAGGCGGGAGGCAAGCTCTTGGGCCACCCGAAGGGTGATGGCCTTCTCTACCATCCCGCCTCCTCCCACCACCCCGGCATCCGGCCCTCCGTGTCCGGGGTCCAGGACAACGGTGCGGAGCGGGAGCCAGTTCGGGGAAAGGCCGGGGGCCTCGCCCTTCCGGGACGCGCTGGCCGGGGGCGCCGAAGACCCGGGCACGCGGGGTGCGGGGGCGGGCCGGGAAGGGGCGATCCGGACCCCTTCCTCCGGCCGGATGTTCTCTTCCCGGTAGGCCCGCCGCCGCGCGGGGCCTGCTTGTGCCACGGCAAGGGCGGGGACGAACAGAGCGAGGGCCGCGCCCACGGCTGTCCACCCGCCAAGTCCGCCTCTCGAGAGGCTCCTCACCGCCCTCACCCCCTCGCCCCACAGCTTACCACTGTGCGGGCCCATCTGCCATTTTTCTCCCTTGCGCGCCGGGGCCCTCTCGGCCATAATCCTCTTGCCCGATCCGCGTCCCCCGCGGGGCTTTTCCCTCCGCCCGAGCGAAGAGGCTTAGCAGGCGCACCTTCCAGGGGTCCCCAACGCGGGTGCCCTTCCAGGTGAGAGCTTCTCCTCCTCTGCCCGGAAAGGAGGGTTGAGCCCGTGTCGCACCATCCCCTTCGCGCTCTTGTGGCGGTCGCCTCGCTCCTCGCCCTGGCGGCCATCCTCCCGGGATGCGCCACCGGACTGGGGAAGAAGGCCCGCAAACCGCCCCCCGACTACCGCTTCGCCGACTTGCCCACGCCGGCCTCGCTGAAGTTGAACTCGAACGACTCGTTCATCTTCGAGAACGCTTCGGTGCGGGCGGGCTATCTGGTGTACACCGGGAGGGAGGGCTACCGCTACGTCATCCGGTTCTTCCGGGAGAACATGCCTCAGCACGGATGGCGGCTGGTGAGCAGCTTCGAGAGGGGGGTCACCACCCTCATTTACGAGAAGCCCGGTTGGAGCTCCCAGATTATCGTCCGGCCAGGCACCCTCGGCACCAGGGTGGAGATCCAGGTGGGGCCCACGGCAGAGGCGCCCAGGCGTCCTTCCCCCGGGCGAGAGAAAACGAGCTGGCGCTAGGCGGTGCCGAGGCGCAAGGGGCGCCCCA
>JBHIBR010000445.1:0-1764 GCA_046759145.1 Nitrospinota bacterium
AGGAGATCCTCCGCACAATGCTCGGCTATAGCGACGAGAAGGTCAGGGAGCTCCGGGAGAAGGGGGCGGTGGCCTGAGGGAGGGAAGAGGAGGGGATGCCCCTCTTTATGCAAGTCGTGGGTCCCCCCTGGGAGGAGGCCCGGGTGCTGCGGGTCGTCCACGCTTACGAGCAAGCCACGCCCGAGCTCCGGAACCGAAGGCCGCCCGTGAGCTGAGGCGTATGGCCATGGAAACCAAGCCAAGGAGTTGAAGCGAGGGCGCAAATTAAGCGGCCACAAAACGCCCAAGGCGCCACAGGCGAAAACAGACGACCAATGAAAAAAAACAAAACTTTCTCACGCCAGCAAATCCTAGCTCTGCTCCGAGAGCGCCAGGCTGACCTGAAAAAATTCGGTGTAAAGCGAATCGGTTTATTCGGTTCATTCGCCACAGGCAAGCACAGGCGGAGCAGCGACATTGATCTTCTGGTTGAGTTTGAAAAGCCAAGTTTTGATAACTTCATGAATCTTGCAGACTATCTTGAAAAGGTTCTCGGCAGAAAGGTCGATATCCTCACTCCCGATGGAGTCAAGGGAATCAGAGTCAAGGATGTTGCTGCAAGTATTAAGAGGAATGTCCTCTATGTCCAAGAGAGGTGATTTGGAATATCTCAACGACATGAAGGAAGCAATAAGAAGAATTCAAAGCTACACGAAAGGCTTCAGTTATCAAAAATTTCTCAAAGATACAAAGACGCAAGATGCTGTGATTCGGAATCTCGAGATCATCGGCGAGGCTGCCAAGAATATCTCGCCGAGCCTCCGAAGGAGCTATAAACCCATTGATTGGGGTCAAGTCGCAGGGATGAGAGACAGGCTTATCCACCAATACTTCGGAGTCAACTGGGAAATTGTATGGAATGTTATAGAGGAAAAACTTCCTGAGCTTAAGTCGCAGATCGGACGAATACTCGCAGAGGGCAAAGGACAGTAGAACTACAAAAGCGGGTTTTCTCTGTCGCCCGCCTCTTTTTTTTCTCCCACCCGTCGCCTCTCTTCCACGGCCTTGAGCGCCTCCCGCTCCTCACCCCGGTAAAGGATGAGCTCTGCACCCGCGAGGGCGCGCTCCACCATCCCCTCGACGTCGAGCCGTTCTTCCAGCGCCCGGAGCTCCTCCGGGGTGGTCCGCACCGCCGGGTGCTTGGGTGTGAAGAGGGTGCAGCAGTCCTGGTCGGGCTCGATGGAGACCTCGTAGGTGCCGACGGCCTCCGCCTGGCGGATGATCTCGAGCTTATCCATCCCGATGAGGGGCCGCAGGATGGGGAGCTCCACCGCCCCCTCGATGGTGGCGAGGTTCGAAAGGGTCTGGGAGGCCACCTGGCCCAGACTCTCCCCGGTCACGATTGCCCCCGCCCTCTCGCGTGCGGCGATGGCCTCCCCGATGCGGGCCATGAACCTCCGGTAGAGCACCACGCGAGGCGGAGGAGGGGTGGCGAGGACCACCTCCCGCTGGAGCTCCCCCAAGGGGACCAGATAGAGGGCCGTGCGCCCCTGGTAGCGGTTCAGCAGGGCGGCGAGCTCGGACGCTTTCTCCACGGAGGCGCGGCTCAGGTAGGGCACGCTGTGGAAGTGGACCAAGACCGCTTGGCAGCCCCGCTTCATCATCCGGTAGGCCGCTACAGGCGAGTCGATGCCGCCCGACATGAGGCAGACGACGCGCCCGCTCACCCCCACCGGGAGGCCGCCCGGGCCGGGGAGCTTCTCAGTGTAGAGCAAGGCCCCGCCC
>JBHIBR010000446.1:0-1764 GCA_046759145.1 Nitrospinota bacterium
CAAGTAGTCGGGCCGGCGCATGTGGCACAAGGGGGGAGAGGCGATGAGGCGAAGGGTCATGGTCGGGCTGGGACTGACAGCGGCCCTGCTCCTGGTCGGTAGCGCGCGGGGCGCTTCGCAGGAGCGCTTGCCGACCAACCCGGTGGCGGGTGCCCAAATCTTCATCGAGAAGGGCTGTGTGCTGTGCCACGCCATCCGGGGCGAGGGTGGTTCCATCGGGCCCGACCTCGGCCGGGTGGAGCTCAATCACAGCCTCCTCGAGGTGGCGGGCATCATGTGGAGCCACTCGCCTAGGATGAACGAGAAGCTGAGGGAGCTGAGAGCTATCCGGCCAATTTTAACGCCGCAGGAGATGGGCGACCTCATCGCCTTCCTCTACTTCCTCAACTACTTCGGCCAAACCGGCGACCCTAAGGTGGGAGAGGACCTCTTCGCAAAGAAGGGCTGTCAGCGGTGCCACCGGGTCGGGGGCGCGGGCGGACGGGTCGGCCCCCCCCTGGACAGCTACAAGCAGTACGTCTCGCCCATCTTCATCGCGCGGGCCCTGTGGAACCACGGCCCTGAGATGAAAGCCGCCATGAAGCGGCATGGAGTGAAGCGGCCCGAATTTGCCGGCAACGACCTGAGTCATATCCTGGCCTACATCCAGACCGCTTCGACAGCCTTGGTCGAACGGCGCTACGTGGCGCCGGGCAATCCCCAGCGAGGCAGGGAGGTCTTCAAGGCCAAAGGGTGCCTGGGATGCCACGCCATCAGGGGTCGCGGTGGGCGCGTGGGGCCCGACCTGGGACAGATCGACCGCCTCCGGGGCAGCCTGACCCAGATCGCCGGGACCATGTGGAACCACGGCCCCAAAATGTGGGACGCCATGCGCCAGCGGAAAATCACGCCCCCGGAGCTCACGGTGGAGGAGATGAACGACCTGGTAACCTACCTCTATTTCCTCCAGTATATGGATGAGCCGGGGGATACGAAGGTCGGACGGGCGCTCTTTTCGGAGAAGGGCTGCGTCCAGTGCCACAGCCTCAGGGCCCGCGAGGAGGGCAAGATTTTCTTGGGGGGGAGAGAGATCCGGGCGGCCCTGGCGTCGCCCATCGCCGTGGTAACGGCGATGTGGAACCACGCCTCCCAGATGGAGATGGTGGCCGAGGCCCGCCGCATCGTCTGGCCCCGGTTCGAGGGCCACGAGATGGCGGACATCGTGGCCTACGTCCTCTCCGGCGTTGGCCAGCCGCAGGGAGGCCCGTAGAAGCGCCTCGGGTTTGCTCTGGGCTAGCCGGGCTCGTCCGCTGGCGCCCCGTCGCCTCCCAACGCCGCCGGTGAAGGTATCAGCCGAGATCACCGACCGTGATGCGTCTGAACCGATGGTGCTCAAGCATGAGAGGATGGCGAGTCCTATGAGCAGGCAGGGGGGGCCGACGAAGGGGGAAAGCTGTAGGAAAAAAGAGGGCTTGCGCCGGGTCCCTCAGTCGTGTAGCCTGTGAAATTCCAGGGGTTGGGCCCTCCATCCCGAGGGGGCGTTTCGCACCTGGGTCCAGGAGGATTCGAGGTCGGCAGATACGCCGTCCTCAGCGGGATGCTGCCGCGAGCCCCCTTTATTCGTGCGGGCTTCGGGCGGATATGGCGCCCAACGCCGGGGGCTGTATGCTTCGCAGCAAGCTCCACTACAAACTCATTGTGGCCACCATCTCAAGCCTTCTGCTGGTGGCTGGCATCTTCTTCTACTTTCTCCACACCTACCACAAAGCCCAGCTCACCGAGGGG
>JBHIBR010000447.1:0-1752 GCA_046759145.1 Nitrospinota bacterium
CAGGCGGGGCGCGTGGCCGCCATCCGCGGGGGGCGGGCCATGATCGAGTTCCGCGGCTTCCCCCCGAAGAGCCGCGACGACCTCGTGCGCGCCCTGGGCGACAAGATCAGGGTGCAGGAGAGCGATTGGAACTGCGCGCTCTTCGTCGCCATGGACCACAGGAAGAAGCCCTTCAACGACCCCCGGGTCCGCCGGGCGCTCACGCTGGCCCTGGACCGCTGGAAGGGCTCCAAGGATCTCTCCCGGATCGCAATCGTGAAGACGCCGGGAGGGGTGGTTTTCCCCAAGCACCCCCTGGCGGCCACCCGGGAGGAACTCCACAAGATCGCCGGCTACTGGCCCGACATCAAGAAATCCCGGGCTGAGGCCCGGCGGCTCTTGCGGGAGGCGGGCGTGCCCGAGGGGTTCACCTTCGAGTTCCACAACCGCGCCGTGGACCAGCCCTACAAGCACATCGGCATCTGGGCCATCGACCAGTGGCGGAAGATCGGCCTCAACGTGACCCAGCGGGTCAACGAGACCACCGCTTTCTATAAGGACCTGCGGGGTGGGAACTTCCAGACCAGCATGGACTTCAACTGCCAGTCCATCGTGAACCCCACCCTGGACATCTCGAAATTCATCTCGGATGACAAATCGGGCAATAACCACGGGAAGTATATAGACCGGGAGGTGGACAAGCTCTTCGACTTGCAAGCGCGGCAGCCGAACCCCAAGAAGCAGCGGGAGATCATCCGCAAGTACGAGAAGCGGATCCTGGACGAGCAGGCCCACTATCTCGTCACCTTCTGGTGGTACAGGATCATCCCGCACAACGCGCGCGTGAGGGGGTGGAAGATCTCCCCGAGCCACTACATCAACCAGGACCTGGTGAACGTCTGGCTCGCCCCGAAGTAGGGCGCGCGCCGTTCCGGGCACTCCTCTAGGGCAGGCGGCCCGCCGCGCAGCGGGCGCGGCGGGTCGCCGCCATCGTGCTCATGCACCGATATCTGTTCCGGCGCGTTTTTCTGATCGTCCCCACGCTGCTGGGCGCGGCGACCCTGGTCTTCTTCCTGCTGCGGGTCGTGCCCGGCGACATCGTCGTGCTGCGCATGGCGGGCGAGGGCGCCTTCGTGACGGAGGAGATCATCCAGAAGGAGCGGGCGCGCCTGGGCCTCGATAAACCCGTCTGGCGCCAGTACCTGGACTGGATCTGGGGGATTGCCCGCTTTGACTTCGGCCCCTCCATGTGGACGGGCCGCCCCATCACCTACGAGATCAAGCTCCGCTTCGAGCTCTCCCTCGAGGTGGCCATCCTGGCCACTTTGGTCGCCACGCTGATCGCCATCCCCTTAGGCACTCTCGCGGCCTTCAAGCAGGACACCTGGGTGGACTACGCCGTGCGGGTGTTCTCCATCGCAGGCCTCGCCACCCCCTCCTTCTGGCTGGGCATCATGATCATCCTCGCCTTCCTCGTCTACTGGCAGTGGATGCCGCCCCTGGTGTACAAGCCCATCTGGGTGGACCCGTGGCACAACCTCTCCCAGCTCATCTGGCCGGCCCTTGCGACGGGCTACCGCTACTCGGCGGTGGCCACCCGGATGACGCGCTCGGCCGTCCTGGAGGTGCTCCGGGAGGACTACATCCGCACGGCCCGGGCGAAGGGGCTCTGGGAGAACGTCGTGGTCCTTCGCCACGCGCTCAAGAACGCCATGCTCCCCGTCATCACCGTCATCGGGATCGAGTTCGCCTTCCTCCTGGGGGGGCTTGTGG
>JBHIBR010000448.1:0-1749 GCA_046759145.1 Nitrospinota bacterium
CGCCACTTCCAGGCGAAGACGGCGAGGCCCAGGAGCCACCCCGCGAAGAAGAGCTCCCAGGGGTAGCGCTTCGGCACTCCGCCCGCCATGACCAGCGGCCCGAGCCACACCATCGAGGCGAGCACCAGCAGGGCCGAGAGCACCGCAAGGGTCCAGCCGAGAGGCCCGAGGGCGAAGCGGCCCCCGCCCTCCAGTCGCCTGAAGACGAGGGTCCCCGCCGCCACCAGCGCCAGCGAGACGAGCACAGGGGCGAGGACGGGCCCCACCCAGGGGACGGGGATGAGGAAGAGGATGTCCCAGTCCATCAGCGAGCGGGGCCAGCCCAGGAAGAGCCAGAGCCAGGCGTAGTAGAGGATGTCCCAGGTGCCGAAGGCAACCATGAAGAGGGAAAAGCGCGCCCACCCCCTGGGGTCTGCGGCCAGGGCGGCCGCCAGGAGCACGATGATGGTGGCGGCCTCGCGGGCCAGCTCGACGCGCAGGATGGGGTCCGCGTGCGGCCGAAGGGGGAAGGAGAATCCCTCCGGGTAGAGGATCCGCTGGAGATAGACCACGACCGCCGCCTCCACAAGCGCGAAGGTGACGGCGAACAGGAAGATGTAGCTGAGTTTGCGCACCTCCCCCCGGCGCCCTATGCGGCTCCCGCGGCCAGTTCCCGCAGCTCCCTCAGCGTCGCCTCCGGCAGCGTCCCCGCCCAGGCGGCGTTCTGGCGCGCCTGCTCCGCCGTGCGGATTCCCGGGATCGCGGCCGCCACGGCCGGGTGGCTCAGGCAGAAGCGAAGGGCCGCCTCCGCCAGGCCGAGGCCCACCTCCGCAACCGCCTGGCGGAGCCGGTCCAGGGTGCCGACGATCCGGCGAATGTCCTCGGGCTTGAACATCCGCGCCCTGCGGTCGTCCTCCCCGAAGGTCCAGTCTGCCCCGAACTTGCCCGTCAGGAGGCCGCGCTTGTAGGGAACCCGGGCGATGATGCCGATGTTGTTCTTCTGCGCGAGCGGGAAGCACTCCTGCTCCGGCCACTGCTCGAGGAGGTTGTACTCCACCTGGATGGACTCCACCTGGGGGTGGTTGGCCGCCAGGGCGGCCTCCTCGGGCGTGTTGATGGAGACCCCGCAGTGCTTGAGCTTCCCCTCCTGGTGGCGCCGCTCCAGGAGGCCGAAGAGCTCCTCGCTTTGCAGGTCCTTCACCGAGGGGTTGTGCAGCTGGTAGAGGTCGATGGAGTCCACGCCCAGGCGCTTGAGGCTCCCCTCGATGCACTGGGAGATGTAGCCCACCTCGAAGTTGCGTTTTCCCGTCCGCATGTCGTTGCCGCCCTTGGTGGTGACGACGACCTGGGACCGGTCGCCGCGCCACTCGCGCAGCGCCCGGGCGATCACGCTCTCCCCCCTCCCCTCCCCGTAAGCGTCGGAGGTGTCGATGAAGGTGATGCCCGCGTCCAGGGCGGCGCAGACGGCCCGGACCGACTCGCTGTCGTCCACCGCGCCGAATATCCCGGCCACGGGCATCCCGCCGAAGCCCACTGCGCTCAACCGGAGCCCCGTCTTGCCCAGAATGCGGTAATCCATGGTCTCCTCCTTCGAAGTTTCTCGCCTTCCGGACCTTCTCCGAGTTCCATACGGGGCGCCTCCTCTTCCCCCCGGAAGGCCCCCTCCATACCCTCCAGGAGGCCCCCCACGTCCACCCCCCAGGAGCGCGGCGAGAAGGGCGCCAGCAGCTCCCGGCTCGAGCGCCGGAGGTCCTCCCCCGCCTGCCTCCT
>JBHIBR010000449.1:0-1749 GCA_046759145.1 Nitrospinota bacterium
CGTGGGGGCACTTTTTCGGCAGCTCATGGTGGCCCTGTTCATCAACCACCTCTTGCCCATCAGACTGGGGGAGGCGGCGCGCATGTACCTGTCCCACCAGGCAGGGGTGCCCATGCCGACCGCGGTGGCCTCGGTGGTGCTGGCGCGGGCTATCGACCTTGGCTCGCTGGCGCTCCTGGTGTGTGTGGGCGGCCTTCTCCTCTCGGCGGCGGTGACCTGGAGCCACGCGGCCGCCGCGATGGCAATCGCCTGGCTCGCCCTGGCTGGCCTCTGGTTCTTGCTTTGGCCCCGCCTGGCCGTAGCTCCCAGAGCAGCGGCGCCGCGGCCCTGTGGGCTTCGCCGCGCCCTCGCGCGCGCGGCCGATTGCGCCAGGCCGCGACAATTGCTCGTGGCGACGTGCCTGACGTTGCCGAGCTGGCTCCTAGAGGCTTCCGTCCTGTGGACCGTCATGAGGGCTCTGGGGCACCCCATCTCGCCCCTGGCGTCCGTGGCGGTCACCGCAGCCGTCCTCCTGGGGCAGGTCATCCATCTCACCCCCGGCGGGGTCGGCACGTACGAACTTACTATGGCCACCGCCCTGGTAGTGCTGGGCCAACCCGGGCGGGTTGCCCTCTCGGCTGCGGTTCTCGCTCACGGCTTCAAGTTTGCCTATGCGTATGCGGTTGGGGCTGGGGCCCTCTGGTGGGAGATGCGGCAGGGGCGCGGGAGGGTCTCCGGCGCAACGTCTATGCGCTTATGGGTTTTGGATGTCGCCCGGAAGGGCTTGGCTTCGTTGAGGAGGTCCCGTCGTCTTGCAATGGGCGCGCGGCCGAATTGATGCGGCAGAGGGCCGACAGAATGATGGGGAGGTTTCCAGGGTGCGCCTCAAGGTCTCTTGTTGGTTCGCGCCCGGCCGAGGGGGGCAACGGAGCGAGTGGTCGAGCCGATGGGGCTTCGTCCTGCTCCTTTCGGGCTTCCTGGCGGCCGGTTGCGCTCGGGTGCCCGTGCAGGAGGGCGCGGCGAAGAGTGCGGGACGGGGAACTGGCCCGTTCGAAAAGGGTGCCCCGCCCAAAAGGGATCGGGCGCGCACCACCTCAGGGGGAAGCAGTTTCAAGGGACCGAGGGGGGCCCGAATGCGGGGAGGCGCTGTGTGAATTAGCTCCTCGGAGCCTCCTATCCTTTCCCCGGGATCGCAAGGCATCTAGCACCAGGTGCACTATACCGCTTACCCAATGCTTACCGGGGCCCCCCTGTCTTGTTTTCGATACGAGCAATGCATTGGAACTATGGTACCCCCGGCCCGATTCGAACGGGCGACCTACGGATTAGGAATCCGTTGCTCTATCCTGCTGAGCTACGGGGGCACAAAAAGCCGCTCCGTCGTTTCCTTATTTATCACGGGAGCCCTCTCTCGCACAACCAGGCCCGCTCGCTCAGCGCCCGGTGCTCTCTGGGGCCGGGTTTTGGCCATCCGTCGATGTCCTGGACGTGTCCTTCCAAATCCTCCGCCGTCCACATGGGCGCTGCCTCCCGCGCTTCGCCTCTCCCCGCCCCTCAGGGGAGGAAAAAGAGCGGGTCCCTGGGGGTGACGCGACGCCGGATCTCGAAATGGAGGTGCGGGCCCGTCGCCCTCCCCGTCTGTCCCGAACGGGCGATGGACTGGCCCCGGACCACCTTCTCTCCTTTCCGGACGAGGAGCTCGCGGTTGTGGGCATATACGGTGTGGAAACCCTCGAGATGGCGAATGATCACCGTGCGCCCGTAGCCGCC
>JBHIBR010000450.1:0-1749 GCA_046759145.1 Nitrospinota bacterium
GGCCTTGGAGCCCATCGGCAGACCTCCCCTCTCCACCTCCCGCAGGTAGGAGGCGGGCCGGGCGTTCTGCCCCCCAAAAAGGCCCCGGGGCGGGTTCTTGGCCCGGTCGGACATGACGGAGAAGACCGGCGTGTGGCCCGGGAAGAGATAGTCCCTCCGCACGCCCAGCCCGCCGCGGAATCGGCCAGCCCCTTCGCTGTCCGGGATGAGCTCGTAACGGAGGATGCGGACCGGGTAGTGGGTCTCGGTCTCCTCCACCGGGGCGTTCTCGGTGTTCTGGAAGTGAGCCTGCACGGCGTCCATGCCGTCGGCCCGAAAACTCGCCCCGTAGCCCCCGGCGATGGTCTCGTAGAAGGTGAAATACTCCCCCGCCTCGGGCCGTTTGCCCCCGAAGGCGATGTTGCAGATGCAACCCTTGGTCCCCGCGATGACCCGCTCGGGCAGCGCCGGGGCCAGGGCCTCAAAGAGCAGGTCGCACACCTGCACCGCCACCTCCCAGCCCGCCACCACCGGGGCGGGGGCCTGAGCGCAGACCACCGTCCCCGGAGTCGCCACCACCTCCACGACCTGGTAGAAGCCGTCGTTCACGGGGATGTCCGGATCTACTAGACACTTGAGCACATAGACTACAGCCGAGTAGCTCTGGGCGAAGGTCGCGTTGGTGGGGGCCGCGCGCTGCGCATCCGAGCCCGTGAGGTCCACCCGGATGCGGTCTCCCACCTTCTCCACCGCTACCCGGAGCCGCACCGGCCCCCCTCCCATGCCGTCGTCGTCCATCTCCCCCCGGGCCTCGTACCTCCCGGCAGGGAAGTCGGCCAGCTCCGCCTCGGTGCGCCTGCGGGAGTAATCGATGAGGGCCGCCATGTAGCGACGGAGCTCCTCCGCCCCGAATCGCCCGAAGAGCTCGCCCAGGCGCTGGGCCCCGATTCGGTTCGCAGCCGTCTGGGCCCGGAAATCGCCCGCCACCTCTTTCTCCCCCCGCACGTTGGCCCGGACGAGGGCGAAGATCTCGGGGTCGATCTCTCCCCCCTTGACCAACCGGACCGGGGGGATGATCAAACCTTCGCTGTAGATCTCTCGGCCCGCTCCGATACTCCCCGGCGCCGCCCCTCCGACGTCCACGTGGTGGGCGATGTTGGCCACATAGGCCACGGGTCGTCCGCCCGCGTAAACGGGCGAGATGAGGGTGATGTCGTTGAGGTGGACCCCTCCCAGGTAGGGGTGATTGATGAGGAGGCCGTCTCCCGGCCCGAGGCGCTCCGCGCCGTACTCCTCGAGCGCACGGGGGACGAGCTGGGCCAGCGAGCCCAGGTGGCTCGGCTGGGCGAAGGCCTGCGCCACGGTGCGCAACTCTGAGTCAAAGCAGGCGCACGAAAAATCCGTCCGCGTCTTGATGTTGGTGGAGTAGGCCGCCCGCCTCAGCGTCTCCCCCATCTCCTCGGTGAGGGCGAGGAGGGCGCTGCGGATCACCTCAAATCGGACAGGGTCGAGACCCTCGCCGAGGGCGGGAGCGCGGGGCGCGGGCATGGGCGGGGCTCAGAGGCGAGAGCGGAGGGCCTCGGCGAGCTCCGGGAGGGGAACCTCGGCCGCGGCGGCCGAGGCCTCGCAGGCGGAACACCGAAGACTGGCCCCAGGCATGACAGATCCCCATGAAAAGGCCCCTGAAGCGCTCTCCCTTTTACTCCACCGCCTCTGCCCACGCAAGGTGTGGACGCAGGGGGAGAGCGTCGCCCCCTCCCCAGATCTCTC
>JBHIBR010000451.1:0-1745 GCA_046759145.1 Nitrospinota bacterium
GGGCATCGGCCTCCTCCCGCGGGCCCTGGAGGGTGAGGCCCGTGCGGGCCTCTGTCCCCGAGTTGCGCACGAAGAGAGAAGCCCGCTGGGTCCCTTCGCCGCCTCGGAGGGCAAGGAAAAGGGTATCCGGGTCATCCGGGAGGTCGACCCACTGGGGGAAGTAGCGCGCGCCGAACACCTTCTCCGCCTCTCTCTCCAGGGCGGCGCTCACCTCCCGCCAGGCGGGGGAGTCCCGGAAGAAGCGCGCCCGGTCCGTGTAGTAGACGTAGAGCGTCCTCTTGAAACTCCGGGCGAAGGGCTCCCGGAGGGCGCGGTAGCGGGCTTCGCTCGGAAGGCCCCCGAAGAGGGCTTCTACCGCCGTGAGCCCGCGAACGAGCCCCTGGAGGCCGTCTCCCACCGCCGGACCGAGGGCTCCCCCGCCCGCCGTTCGGTGGACCGAGGTCGGAAGACGCCCCCTCAGCACGAGATGTCCCGACGCCTCGGCGCCCAGGACGAAGCGCTCACCCGCGCGCTCGGCCGCCCGCAGGAGCCATTTGTCTCCCACGGGCGTGAGCGCCACCTCGAAGCCGAGGGCGGCCACCGCCGCCGTCGCCCCCGGGTCGCTGTCAATCGTGCACGCAAAATGGGGAGATGCCGGCAGCCTCCCCCGTCCTCGGAGCAGGCGCGCGAGTAGGAGGGCCAGCTCGTCCCCCGCGAGGATGAGGGAGGCATCCTCGAAGGGGTCGTAAAGGAGGCAGAGGGCGCGGTCGCCGTCGGCATCGAGCACCCCGCAGGCCACCCAGCCCTCCCCCCGCCGGAGCTCCTCCCGCCGGGCCCGGCCCATCTCGAAGAGAGAAGCGAGTCCCGCGTGGCCCCGGATCAGGGCCTCCTCCGAGGCCGCGACCCGGCTCCTGCCCTCCAGCATCACCACCCCGCCCCCTTCGTTCACGGGGCTAGCCCCCTGGGGGTTGACCTCCCGCACCTCGCGCGCCCCCAGCTCCTCCAGGAGGGGGGCCGCCAGCCCGCCCCAAGCCCCCGCGCTCACGTCGAGGACGAGGCGGAAGGGCGCGAGGGAGGCTCTTTCGTGGTCCTCCAGCAGGTAGCGACGGTAAGCCCCCCGGGCTTCGGAGGCGACGGTGCGGAGCTCCCCCGCTAGGGGACTCCTCTCGACCTCCGGCCAGCGCACTTCCAGGGCACGGCGAGAGAGCTCCGCGTCTTCCTCGGGAAGGGGTTTGCGCGCCTCGCCGTTCGGTGGACCGACCCCCAGGAAGAGTTTCACGCCGTTCTGGTCTGCGGGATTGTGGGAGGCGGTGAGCACGAGCGCCCCCGCCGCCCCGACCGCGACCATGTAGAGCGCGGCCGCGGGCGTGGGTAGGACGCCCGCAGCCAGGGCCTCCCCGCCCGCCTTCCGGACACCCCGCAGCGCCGCCCGCACGAAGCGCTCCTCGGGGTCGCGCGGGTCCCAGGCCACCACGAGCGCCCCCGGCCGAGCTAGCCCCCCTCGTTCGGTGGACCGACTCCGGTCGGCCCTCCGTTCGGCGGACCGATCGAGGAGCCAGCCGGCCGCCGCATAGGCGTAGAGCTCCACCAGGGGCTCGCTCAGGAGGCCGTCATCCAAGAAGGCCCGCACCGGGTCCTGGGGCCGGACCTCGGGTCCCGCCATGCGCCCGCGGAGGCCGTCTGTCCCCTGAAGGAGTCGGTCCACCGAACGAGGGGCTCGGTCTCCCCCTTCTCTTTTCGTCCGCTCCATCGTTCGGTGGACCGAC
>JBHIBR010000452.1:0-1727 GCA_046759145.1 Nitrospinota bacterium
GGAGTTCCTCCTCGCCCCCGCCCTCGAGCTCCCCGCCCACGCGGAGGGCGACCTCGCGTAGCTTCATGGTCCCCCCCTCCTTCAGGGTTTGCGCTGGTTGTAGAGCTGGATGACCTGGTCGGTGATGTCCACCGCCTTGGCGTGGAAGAGGAGTCCCAGGGTCTTCTCCAGGATGAGGGTGAAGCCCTCCTCCTTCCCGTAAAGCTGGACCACCTCCCGGAGCTCTCTAAATATGCGCTGGACGATCTGGTTGCGCCGGTCGGAGTAATCCCGCCGGTTGTCCCCCACCAAGCGCCGGAGATCCTCGCGCATCCGCTCGAAAGCCCGCAGCTTCCGCCGGAACTCCTCCTCTTTGCGCTCGCGCTCTTCCCGCCGCCAGATGGGCCCCTTCTGGTTGATCTCCCTGCGGAGGTTGCGGACCTCCCGCTCCCGCTCCACAAGCTCCTGCCGCTTGCGGCGGACGTCGGCCTCCATCTCCCGCCGCACCTTCTGGAGCCTCTCCAGGGCCTTCTTGCCCTCTTTGGACTCGCTCATCGCCCGCTGCAGGTCCACCACTCCGACCTTCAGTTGCGCTTGCGCCGCCGGGGCCACCACCAACCCTGCGAGGAGCGCCCCGCAAGCCCAGCGCGCCCAGAGAGTGGGCTTCCCCATGGCTCCCCCCTTTCTGCTCCGCGGCCCCTCGCGCCGGCTCCTCAAAATGTCGTGCCGACGCCGAAGTGGATCTCCCGCTCATCCTCATCCCCCTTCCGGTCGAGCTTGTAGCCGACGTCCACGCGGATGGGGCCTATGGGGGTGAAGATGCGGAGACCAAAGCCGGCGCTCGTTCGAAGGTCGCTCACATCAAAAGCGTTGCCCCGCTGCCACACGTTGCCCGCGTCGAAAAAAAGCACGAGATGGGCCGGTTCCACAAGGGGGTGGCGAAGGGAGGTGCTGATGAGCCCGCTGGAGTGGCCGCCGATGGCGTTTCCCTGAGGGTCCTTGGGGCCCACCTCCCGGAAGCCGAAGCCCCGGACCGTGGTGGCGCCGCCCAGGAAGAGGCGCTCGAAAACGGGCAGCAGCCCCCGGTAGGCATCCGTATACCGGGCCCGCGCCCGGTAGGACCACACCAGTCTGCTCAAGACGGGGAGCTGAAAGATCTCCCCGATGGGGAAATATTGGCGGTGCTCGGCGAGGAGCAGGTAGGTGTCCTGGTCGGCACCCAAGGGCCCGCCGGCGAAGGTGATGAAGCCACGACTGAAGGCGCCCCGGGTGGGGAGGATCCGGCTGTCGCGGGAGTCGCGTCGGATGAAGGGGGTCACCGCGCTGGTGAGGACATCCGGGTCGGCCTCGCGGATCCGCTCCGAGGCGTCTTCGGCGATATCCTCGATCTGAGTGCGGACCAGTTTGTACTCCACGCCAGCTGTCACAAACGGGGTGAGGGCGCGGCCCACGCGCAAGAGCCCTCCCTCGCGCCGGCTGTCGAAGTCGTCAAACTCCTCGGTGCGGAAGAAGAGGTCACCCCCCAGGGAGAAGTCCAAATCCCGGAAGTTCGGGTCGGTGAACCTGGCCGTGAGGTCGGTCCTTATCGTGCTGGCCCGGCCTCTGAGGCTCGCGATCCATCCCCGTCCGAAGAGGTTTTCCTCCCGGATGGCGAGGTCGACGATGAAGTTCTCCACGGAGCTGAAGCCCAACCCTCCCCAGATGACCCCTGTGGGCTTCTCCTTCACCTCGATGTCGATGTCCAGGAT
>JBHIBR010000453.1:0-1711 GCA_046759145.1 Nitrospinota bacterium
AGGGGACGCCACCCCGCTTCAGCATCCCCCGGAGCGCCTCCAGGTGCGCCCGACACTCCTCGCACCAGAAATCCTCGACCGAGGGCGCCCGGTCGAGGATGGGACGGCAGCTCTTGTTCTTGCAATCGAGGGCCCGGAGGGGGTTCACCTCCGCCCGGCGGCGGCAGTCCTCGCAGAGGGCCTCGCGCTGGCCCTGGAGGTAGGCCCGAAGGCTCTCCCCGTGGGCGGGGCGGCAGCGGGGGCAGCCCAGGCTGTTGAGCACGAGGGTGAGGCCCCCGATGCCGAGCGCGCCGAAGAGCTCCCACACCAGGGTGAGCACCTCGGCGTCCAGGCTGGGATCTTCTGTCCCGAAGGCCTCGGCATTGAGCTGGTAGAACTGGCGGTAGCGCCCCGCCTGGGGGCGCTCGTAGCGGAACATGGGGCCCAGGCAGTAGAGCTTTGCGAGGCCCGGGAGGTCGAAGAGGCGGTGCTCCACGTAGGCGCGGCAGATGGAGGCGGTGGCCTCGGGCCGGAGGGTGATCCGCTCTCCCCCCTTGTCCTCGAAGCTGTACATCTCCTTGGCCACGATGTCCGTGCCCTCGCCGATGCCCCGGGCGAAGAGCTCGGTCTTCTCGAAGATGGGGATCCGGATCTCCCGGAAGCCGTAGCGGTGGAAGAGCTCGCGGGCGGTCTCCTCCACCCTCTGCCAGAGGTGGACCTCGGAGGGGAGGACGTCCTTGACGCCGCGGATGGCGCGGATCTTGGCGGGCCGCTCAGCCATGGTCTCCCCCGAAGGCCGCCTCGAGGGGCCGGGGGAGGAGCTCCCCGGAGGGGCCGAGCACGCTCTCGCCCACCGAACCGCTCACCGCGCGCCCTGAAAACACTTTGTTTTCTCTCTCCTCTCTCGCCCTCGGCGGGAATCTAGCGCAGGGGGAGAAAGCTGTCAAACGAGGCTCCCCGCGAAGCCCCGGCGATGCCGTTGACACCCGGGCCTCACGCCCCCTAAGCTGGCGCGCCCGATAGAGGGGACCCCAGGCGGCAAGCCGCTTGGGGAGCCCGGTAGGGTGGGAGGCGTCGCCGGTGGCCCTAACGGGCGCGCAGAGCTTGGTGGAAACCCTCGACCGTCTGGGGGTGGAGCATCTTTTCGGACTGCCGGGGACGCTCACCTTGCCGGTCTACGACGCCCTCGTGGGGAGGTCCCGCCCCCGTCCGGTGGGGATGCGCCACGAGCAGGGGGCGGGCTTCGCCGCGGACGGATACGCCAAGGCGAGCGGCTGGCCGGGGGCAGTGTTCACAGTGCCGGGGCCGGGGGGGACGAACCTGGCGACCGCCCTCGCCTCGGCGCTCGAGGATTCAGTCCCCCTCGTGGCCATCACCGCCCAGCTCCCCCCCTCGCTGCGCGGCAAGAGCGCCATCCACGACGCCGACATCGAGGGTGTCCTGCGGCCGGTGGTCAAGACCTCCTTCCGAACCGAGGGCCCCGAGGCCATCGCCCCCGCGCTCGAGGCGGCCTTTGCCTGGGCGCGAGCGAGCCGGCCGGGGCCGGTGCAGGTGGTGGTGACCACAGACCTCTTGACCGCCGAGCTCAACCCCCGCGCCCGCGCGCCCGCCTTCGAGTCCCCTCCTGCCCCTCCCCCACCCGACGAGGGGGCCATCGAGGGAGCGGTCCGTCTTCTGCGCTCTGCGCGGCTGCCCGTGCTTTACGCGGGAGCGGGTGTGGTGGCCGCGGGAG
>JBHIBR010000454.1:0-1709 GCA_046759145.1 Nitrospinota bacterium
CCCCTCCAGCACGAGGGAGCCGTAGAGGAGGAGGTCCAAGTCCACCACCCGGGGGCCCCAGCGGGGGCCCGGCTCCCGCCCCATGGCTCGCTCGAGGGCGAGGAGCTCCCCCAGGAGGTAGAGGGGAGGGAGCTGCGTGTCAAGCCCGGCTACGGCGTTCACGAATGGGTCCTGAGGGAGGGGGCCGACG
Source organism: Nitrospinota bacterium (assembly GCA_046759145.1). Taxonomy (GTDB): domain Bacteria; phylum UBA8248; class UBA8248; order UBA8248; family JBHIBR01; genus JBHIBR01. The sequence continues at coordinate 191 of JBHIBR010000454.1, forward strand.
GGGGCACTCCGATACAGAGAGGAGACCTGCCAGAGGCGACTCTTCGGCAGGGAGGCGAGCCGCCGGAGGGCTTCCCGGCATTGAGCCGCGGGCTCCGCCAGATTGCTCCCGATGCCGACGTAGGCCCGCTCCAACTACCTTATCGGGAGGCCCCGGGGAGGCCCACCCGCTCCAGCCTTCGCAGGACCTCCCGAAGACGCTCCTCGTCCACGGTGAGGGTCATGCGCACAAACCCCTCGCCCGCCTGCCCAAAACCCACCCCGGGAGTGGTCACCACTCCCGCCTTGTCCAGCAGGAGGCCGCAGAACGAGGTGGAGTCGTGACCCTTCGGGACCTCGACCCAGAGGTAGAAGGTGGCCCGGGACTTCTCCAGCCGCAGGCCCAGTCGCCTGAGCCCGTCTGCCAAGATGTCCCGCCGCCGCTCGTAGGTGTTCCGCATGGCCTCCACGCAGCCCTGATCTCCCCGAAGCGCCTCGATGCCCGCCTCCTGCACCGCCTGGAAAACCCCAGAGTCCACGTTGGTCTTGATAGAGCCGAGCCCCGCCAGCACCTCAGCATTGCCCACTGCGAAGCCGATGCGCCAGCCGGTCATGTTGTAAGTCTTCGAAAGGGAGTGGAACTCCACACCCACCTCTTTGGCCCCGGGCACCTGGAGGAAGCTGCGCGGCCGGTAGCCGTCGAAGGCCACTTCGCTGTAAGCGGCATCGTGGCAGACGACGAGACCATGCCTCCGAGCGAAGGCGACCACCCGTTCGAAGAAGTCGAGCGGCGCGACGGCGGCCGTGGGGTTGTTGGGGTAGTTGAGGAAGAGGATCTTGGCCCGGCGGGCGACCTCGGGGGGAATGGCGTCGAGGTCGGGCAGGAACTCCCGCTCCTTGCGCAGGGGCAGGGAGTAGGGCTCGCCGCCCGCGAAGAGGGTGCCGACCTGGTAGACCGGGTAGGCCGGCTCGGGGACGAGGGCCACATCCCCCGGGTTGAGGAAGGCCAAGGGGATGTGGGCGATCCCCTCCTTGGATCCGATGAGCGAGAGCACCTCCCGCTCGGAATCGAGGTCCACCTCGAAGCGGCCCCTGTACCAATCGGCGACGGCCTCCCGAAATGCCTGCACCCCCTCGTAAGAGGGATACTGGTGGTTCTTCGGGTCCTCGGCGGCGCGCCGGAGGGCCGCGATGACGTGGGGGGCGGTGGGGAGGTCGGGGTCCCCCACCCCCAGGCTGATGATGTCCACCCCGCGCGCGATGGCTTCACGCTTCTTGCGGTCGATCTCGGCGAAGAGGTAGGGGGGAAGTCGCCTCAGGCGCTCGGCGCGTTCGAATGGGATCAAAGGCATAAGTCCCCCTTCATCAAAGAATTCTATCTATTTTCCGATAATGTATATCAATTCTTTTGCCCTCAGGCGACCGGCTCCCACGCCGCTCATCGAACCTAGCACGCCCCGTGGTCTCCCTTCAAGGGGCAAGGGATGGGGCGCGGTCGGAGGGAGGGTCGGAATGCGAGGAGAACTCCTCTTGGGCGCCCT
>JBHIBR010000455.1:0-1707 GCA_046759145.1 Nitrospinota bacterium
ATCCACCGGGCGGCATTCGCCTCCATCAACGTGGTGGCTTTGAAGAAGGGCTACTTCGACGAGGCCCTGGGGAAGGGCAACTACAGCGTCCACTTCTTCCCCCAGGGCAAGCTCATGCGCCAGGCCATCCTGGCCGGCTCCCTGGACACAGGCACGACGGGCTTCCGCCCCTTCGTGGTGGGGATCGCACGGGGGGCGAGGCTCAAGGGGTTCGCCGTCACCTCCTACCTGTGCCAGATGACGCGGCTCATGGTGCGGCCGGACTCGCCCATCACGAACGTGAAGCAGATCCGGGGCAAGAAGATCGCCCTGGGCAAGGGGACGAGCGTGGGGTTCTCCTTTGAGAACTTCATCCTGCCCGGCCACGGGCTGTCGGAGAAAGACGTGGCCATGATCAACACCGTCACGACGGACCGCATCCCCGCCCTGCGGGCGAAGAGCGTGGACGTGGCCATCGTCATCGAGCCGGCCGTCACCGTCGCCGAATCCAAGGGTTTTGCTCGCTCCATCGCCAACTTCTGCAAATACGACAAGTCGGCCATGATGAGCGTCGTGAGCCCGAAGACCCTGGCGGAGCGGCGGGCGCAGGTGAGGAACTACCTCCGGGCGTGGCTCAAGGCGGGCAAGTACTTCAAGACGAATTTCGATGACTACGCCCGCATCTTCAACGCGCATGAGAGAGCGAGGGGTCAGGAGGTGAGTTTGGAGCTGACCCGACGCTCCCTCAAGAGCCTCATCATCGCCCCCGAGCTGAACCAGGAGATGCTCGAGCAGCTTCAGCGCATCGCGCGCATCCTGAAGCGCAAAGGGTCGATCCCCCGGGAGCCCGATTTCCTCAAGGGAAAGGAAGCCCTGGACATGAAGCTGCTGGGGGAGGCGAAGGGAGGCTAGTTTAAAGAGGAGAAGTGAAAAAGGACTCAGGGCGGGGGGCTGCTCTGGGTGGCCCCCCGCTCATTTTTTTTCCTCATCGGCCGTGCGCTCGGGCTCGACCGGGCCGCGACGCTGAGGGGAGGGGGGGAGTGTCCTGCCCGAGGTTCGGCACGCGGGCCCTGCGGGTTCTGATCGCGGGAGGGTGGCTCGCCCTCGTCGTCCTTCCCTTCGGGGATCAAGCGAGGGGAGCCGGAGCCCCCCGCGCAGCCCGCGGTCAGGACACCGCCCCCATGGTCCTCGTCCCGGCGGGGACGTTCCTCCGGGGGAGCACAGCGCAGCAGGCCGAAGCGGCCTTCCGCACCTGCCAGCGCGACCCCGACGATGTATGCGCCCGGCGGTGGTATCGAGCCGAGGTGCCGCAGCGGCTCATCTACCTCGACGCCTTCCGGATCGACAAGTTCCCTGTGACGAACGCCCAATATCGCGCCTTCATCCGGGCAACCGGCCGCAGGCCCCCCAAGTTCTGGTCGGACCCCTCCCTGAACGGGGAGCGGCAGCCCGTCACGGGCGTCTCCTGGCACGACGCGGACGCCTACTGCCGCTGGGCGGGCAAGCGGCTTCCCACCGAGGCGGAGTGGGAGAAGGCGGCGAGGGGGACCGACGGCAGGAGATACCCATGGGGGGACCGGTGGGAGCCGGGAAAGGTCGTCTGGCTCCGGAACAGCGGGTGGAGGCCCCACCCGGTGGACCGGGCATACCTCACCCACGAGAGCCCCTACGGGGCGGTGGACATGGCGGGGAACGTCTGGCAGTGGGTGGCGGACCGGTACGACGACG
>JBHIBR010000456.1:0-1704 GCA_046759145.1 Nitrospinota bacterium
GGCTGGGGAGGGACTCTCTCAGGGAGTGGGCGTGGGAGGGCGCGACCTCTCGGAGGAGGTAGGGGGCCTGATGAGCCGTGCGGCGCTGGAGGCGCTTGCCCGGGACGAAGGCACCGAGCTCGCAGTAGTCCTCTCCAAGACTCCCTCGCCCGCGGTGGCGGGGCGCCTCCTGGGGGAGCTGGGCGCGCTGGGCAAGCCCGCCGTCTGCTGCCTGCTGGGAGGAGCGGACTCTTCGCTAAGGGAGGGAAAAATCTCCATCACCCGCAGCCTCGGGGAGGCCGCCGAGCGTGCGCTCGAACTCCTGGGCCACCCGCCCGGCTGCCTCTCTGATGACCTGCGAGAGGGCCCCGAGGTCCTTGAGCCCATCCTGGAAGGGCTGCCCCGGGAGCGGCGGGAGCTCCGGGGCCTCTTTTCGGGCGGGACGCTCTGCGAAGAGGCCGCACTCCTGGCGCGAGAGGCGGGGCTCGATGTGGTGAGCAACACCCGCGCGCCGGGCGTGAGACCCCTTGCGGGGGTTGAGCTTCCCCCCGGCCATCTCCTCCTCGACCTCGGCGACGATCGGTTTACGGTGGGAAAGCCCCATCCCATCCTCGACCCCGCCGAGCGGGCGAGACGCCTGAGGGAGGAGGCCGCGAGGGCAACGACGGGTTTCATCTTGCTCGATGTGGTGCTGGGTTACGGGGCGCACGAGGACCCGGCGGGCGAGCTGGCTCCCGCCATCGAGGAGGCGCGGGCGGGCGGGGCGGCGGTCGTGGTGAGCCTCATCGGCACCGAGGGAGACCCGCAATCCCTCTCGGCCCAGAGGGAGAAGCTGAAGAGGGCCGGCGCGGTCGTCTTCTCGCGGAACGACCGGGCGGCGCGGGCGGCGGTTGCGCTGGCAAAGCGCGACCTGAGCTTCCTTGGGAGGGGGACCGCGGGTGGCTGAGCCCAGCACCCTGCTCGGCGCCCCCTTGCGCGCCATCAACGTGGGCCTGTCGCTTTTCGCCGAGGTGCTCCGCGCGCGCGGCGTCGAGGTGGTGGAGGTGGACTGGCGGCCGCCCGCGGGCGGGGATGCGCGGATGCTCTCTCTCCTCGAGCGCCTGCGGCGGGCCGGGGGAGAGAGAGGAAGCAAGGGCTGAGCTGACGATGGCTCTCGACGTCGAAGCAGCCAACCGGGAAGCCTTTCGGCGCATCGCTGAGGCCGAGCCCGTGCTGGTGGATGTGTGCCCGGCAGGGGAGGTCATCCCAAAGCTGGAGGGACGAGGGCTCCTCCATGCCGGCCCCCCCATCGCCTGGGAGCGGATGTGCGAGCCCATGCGAGGGGCGGTGGCGGGAGCCATCCGCTGGGAGGGCTGGGCGCCGGATGAGGCCTCCGCCTCTGCCCTGGCCGTGGAAGGGAGGGTTTCCTTCCGGCCCAACCACGACCTCGGGGCCGTGGGGCCCATGACGGGCATCACCGCCCCCTCCATGCCCGTGCTGGTGGTGGAAAACCGCCGCTTCGGGAACCGCGCCTTCTGTGCCCTGAACGAGGGCCTGGGGAAGGTGATGCGCTTCGGGGCGAACGACGAGGAGGTCCTCTCCCGCCTCAGCTGGATGGGCGAGGCGCTGGCCCCCGCCCTCTCGGAGGCGCTCCGCCAAATGGGGGGGCTCCCCCTCAAGGGGCTCGTGGCCCAGGCCCTCGCCATGGGGGATGAGCTCCACCAGCGCAACGTGGCGGCCACCTCC
>JBHIBR010000457.1:0-1696 GCA_046759145.1 Nitrospinota bacterium
ACCGCCCCGGCCACTGCCATCTCTTTTCCCTCCCACGGACGAAACTCTCCGAAAAGGCTGAGTTTCCCCTCAACCGACGGGGCCGCCAGCCGGGCCCTCCATGGCCTCCAGGGCCGCCTCCTGCAACGCGGCCCGATAGGCGAGCCCCCCGCTGCCGGTGGCCAGGAGCGCCTCCCGCAGCGAGGTGCGTACCTCCTCCAACGTGGCCCACCGGGCCTCGCACACCTCCCGCGTGTCGACCGGGCGGGGCTCCCCCGAAAGGGCCCGGCAAAGGACGACGTGGGTCACCCACTCGGCGCGGCGGCCGTCGCAGGTGAAGGCCGCCCGCACCCGCAGCAGGTAGCGCTCGAGCGCCACCTCCAGGCCCGTCTCCTCGTAAGCCTCCCGGCGCACGCCGGCCTCGAACTCCTCCCCCCGCGCCACCCCCCCGCTGGGCGCGCGGAAGACATGCGGCGGATAGCTGGGCTTTCGGATGACGGCCAGGCGGTCCCCCTCGCGGATGAGCAGCGTCACATCGTGGGCCCGCCCGCGGCTCAGGCTCTCCTGCACGCGGGCGAAGCCATGGGGCTGGAACTCGAATTCGAGGGCGATCTCCCGCGGCCGACCGTATCGGCGCTCGATCTCCGGGAGGAGGGCTTCCACGTACACAGGAGACTCCGAAATACAATTCGCGTGCTTCTGTTAACCATACCCCCACCCCGGCCGCCGGGCAACCGTTGCCAAGGGCGCCGCCGGGGGTTAGAGTGCCTTCGTGGAACCTGCCCGAGGATGTCCCTGTGGAAAGACCATCTCTCGTCCAGATCATCGGCCTCCCCATTGACCTCGGCGCCAACCGGCGCGGGGTGGATATGGGGCCGAGCGCCATCCGCTACGCCGGCCTCCAGGAGCGGGTCTCGTGCCTCGGCCGCGAAGTGCGGGACGCGGGCGATGTGGCTGTCCCCGTGCCCGAGAGCCGTCAGGTCGGGCGCCCCCATCTCCGCTATGCCGCCGAGGTGGCGGCGGCCTGCCGCGAGCTCGGCGCGAAGGTGGGGGCGGCCTTGCGGGGCGGAGGGTTCCCCCTCGTCCTGGGGGGAGACCACAGCCTGGCCATGGGCTCCGTGCGCGGTGCCGCCTCGGTGCGGGGCCGGCTGGGTCTGCTCTGGTTCGACGCCCACGGCGACTTCAACACCCCGGACACCTCCCCCAGCGGGAACATCCACGGCATGCCTCTGGCGGCGCTGGCGGGCCCTCCCCACCCCGAGCTGGCGGAGATCGTGGGCTCCCCTCCCCCCGTGGACCCGGCCCGGGTGGCCCTCATCGGGGTGCGCAACCTCGACCCCGCCGAGCGGGAGCGCTTCCGCCAGGCGGGGGTCCACGTGTTCACCATGAAGGAAGTGGACCGCCGCGGGATGGAGTCGGTGGTGGAAGAGGGGCTGCGCACCGTGAGCGCCGGCACCGAGGGCTACCACGTGAGCTTCGACCTGGACGCGGTGGACCCGCGCGAGGCGCCCGGCGTGGGGACGCCCGTGCCAGGAGGGCTGAGCTTCCGGGAAGCCCACCTGGCAGCGGAGCTCGTGGCGGACGACGGCCGCATGCTGAGCCTCGACCTGGTGGAGGTGAACCCCATTCTGGACGAGAGGAACCGCACGGCGGAGCTCGCCGTGAGCCTCGCCCTCTCGTTGTTGGGGACACGGATCCTGTGAGGCGGACGGCCCGA
>JBHIBR010000458.1:0-1693 GCA_046759145.1 Nitrospinota bacterium
ACACTTCGCCTTCATCTTCCCGGCCAACGACGTTCTCTTCGAGCTCGAGGTCCTCAGGTGACCGGGTGGGGGCGCCTCGACCCACTCTGGCATCCGCTCCCCGAGAGGCCCCCCATGGAGGCGGCATCGCTCCTTTTGCTCGGGGCCTTTGTCTTCTCCTCGGCCTTCTCCATCTCCATCGCCCAGCTCTGCGGCTTCGGGGGGAGCTTGCTGTGGCTGGCGGAGGTGGGCCGAAAGCGCTCCTGGCGGGACCTCCGCCTGCCCCTCCTTTTCCCGGCCGCTGCCTTCGCGGCGGCCACGCTCCTCGCCGCCCTCCTCTCGGACGACGTCCGGCGTAGCCTCGCCGACTCGCGCCAGCTCTTCCAGGTGGTCATCTTCTTCTGGACCCTCAACCTCCTCCGGCAAGAGAAGGAGGTCCGGGGGATCTTCTTCGCCCTGGCCGCCGGGGCTGCGCTCACCGCTCTCTACGCCCTCCTCCAGTCCCTCTTCTCACCGCCGGGCGTGGGGGGGCGGGTGAGCGGCTTTTTCAGCATCTCCTTGACGCTCGCCGGGGTGCTCCTCCTCCAGCTCATGGTCATCTACTCCTACCTCCTGGCGCGGGGGCGGGAGAGCAAGGCCCCCTGGGTCTTCGCGGCGGCCCTCCTCGCCACCCTCGCCCTCCTGGCCACCTACACCCGGGGCGCCTGGGTCGGCTTCGCGGTGGGGCTGGCGGTGGCGCTGGCTCTCGCGCGGGGGCTGCGCTGGGTGGCGGCACTTCCGCTCGCGCTCCTCGTCCTCTTCCTTCTGGCCCCCGGGGGCGTGCGGGCGCGGGTCGCGAGCATAGTGGACCTGCGGGACGGTTCCGTGCGCGAACGCCTCTACCTCTGGCAGAGCGGCCTCGCCATGGTGCGGGACCGCCCCCTCTTCGGGTTCGGCGCCGACATGGTGAAGGTCCACTACCCCCGCTACCGCCTCCCCGGGGCGGCCCCCAGGCGCCGGGGGCACCTCCACAACAATTTCGTCCAGATCGCGGCCGAGCGTGGGCTCGTGGGCCTGGCGGCGTGGCTCTGGTGGTGGGGGGCTTATTTCGCCAGCGCGGCCCGGAGGCTCCGGGCGATGCGGGGCGGAGGCGGCTTCCCCCATTCGGTGGACCGACGTTCGGTGGACCGATGGGCGGTGGCGAGCCTGGCCGGGGCGACGGCCTTCCTGGTGGCGGGCCTCTTCGAGTACAACTTCGGCGACTCCGAGGTGGTGATGCTGATGTATTTCCTGATGGCGCTGCCTTTCGTCCGGTGGACCGGCGCGCGGGCCGGGCAGGGGGGAGGGGAGGGAGCCGCCTCTCGGTAGGGCTGGCCCGCAGGAAAACGAAAGAACGCCTGTCGCTGGCATCCTCCGCGCTCTTCTCCCCCTTGACAGCGGCCGCCCGGGTTTGAAAATAGGCCTTCAATCATCCCTTTGGTGTTTTCTCAGGAGGAAACTGTGGGGGCGAGAGGCCGGACCACCGTCCTCCTCTGCTTCCAAGCCCCGGAATCCTATCGGGCCCTCTTGGCCCCCCGCCATCCCCAGGGGGAGTTCCTCCCCTGTACGGGTGAAGAAGAGCTGGAGGCCCCCCCACGTGGGGGGCCTCTCCAAGGAAAGGGTGCGCCAGGCGTGCGAGAATTTTTCGGAAAACCTGGGGCGCTTCCTTGCGGGGGAGCCGCTCCGCAAGGTGGGG
>JBHIBR010000459.1:0-1689 GCA_046759145.1 Nitrospinota bacterium
TCTGGCAAGACCTCCACGCCTTCCTCGCAACCGACCCGGAGCCCAAGGAGCGGAAGAGGTTCAGCTACGGAGATAGCCCCTACGGAGAGGTGCGCTACACCATGGCCTGCACAGGCTCTATCTCCTGAGGGGCATGAATTTCGACCAAGAGACCCTGGAAAAACTTGAGGACATGACCGAGAGGCACGGCCTTCGGCTGGATGTGCGCGAAGCCCCCGAGGGAGGGAGAGCCAACATCGTCCTCTTCCAGGGCGACCAATACCTGGGCAGGCTCAAGAACGAAGAGCCGATCCTGATGCCCCAGAACATGGACGAGGAGCTCTTCCGCGAGCTCGTGGGGTTGACGTTTGTGAAGCCGAGAGTCGGCTAGGCCGAAGGACCCCGGAGGGGAAGGTCAAGCAGGAGAGGTTAATTCAAGGAGTTCCGCTCTCCCCGCCGGTGGTAGAAACCCTCGAGGAAGTGGCGGGGCGCCTGGGGCTCTCGCCCCCCGGCGTGGCGGGGGTAAAGACAAGTCTCCGCGCGTCTACATTCCCCCGGTTCAAGCGCGCAGGGGGAAATCCCCCCCCGGGATTCCTTCCCGCGGGGTTACTCCTTTTCCTTACCCTGAATGAGGCAGCTTCCCGCCTCGCACACAGGGCAGCCCTCGTGAGGGGTGCTCTCGCAGGTGGGGTACTGGCTCTGGAATTTCTTCAAAAACCTCCGCGCATCGGGGTCATCGGAGTGGAGGAACTGGATGAGAGAGAGGAGGGCCTCGCCGCTCTCGCGGCTCAGAAGATGCTCCATCTTGCAGGAGTCCACCTTCGCCGTGGTCGGACCCACCCCCAGGATTTCCGACAAGAAGTACTCCAGGATGCGGTAGGTGGCGACAATTCGGCTCGCGGCCTGCTGCCCCTCGGCCGTCAGACGCACGAAGTGGTTTGGGTCTTTCTCGATGAGCCCACGCTGGAGGAGCGGCTTGAGGCTGGTGGTGACCGTCCCGCGCGTGAGGCTGAGCCTCCGGGCGATGTCCGTCACGCGGGCGTAGCCGAGCTCCTGGTGGAGCTCCCGGATCACCTGGAGGTAGTGGCCCATGCTGTGGGTGACTTCCTGCTGGGAGAACGCCTTCCAGATTTCCATGCTCCCACCTTCATCGAGCGAAGGGAACGGGTCTTTTCTGTAAAGGTATCCCCATCCGGGCCCCCAAGGCAAGGGCCAGAGGGGCTACGGCCCTGCCCCTGGGCCGCTGTGCGGTTGATAGCCCCCCCTGCACATGCTAGATTCCGGACTGGATGGCGGAGACGCTACGGACCCTCTTGGGCGCCACAAAAGGAGACGGATAACTGTGAGGGCCGCCCGCGCCGAAGGGGAGGGCAAGCCGTCTGGAGCAGCCCCGGAAAACCCCTTCCGCGACCTCTGGGTGGTGGTCAAAGGCGGAGGGGACCTGGCCACAGGGGTCGCCCATCGCCTGTGGCGGTCGGGTTTCCCCGTCGTGGTGACGGACACCGCCGCGCCCACCATGGTGCGGCGGACGGTGAGTTTCGCCGAGGCCATCTACGCGGGGGAGACCTCCGTCGAGGGCGTCCTCGCCCGCCGGTCAGAGGCCGACGAGCCCGCTGCGGCAATCGAGGAGGCCAAATCCCTGGTGGGGCGGGGCGTGCTCCCTGTGGTGGTTGACCCAGAAGCCCGCCTCGTGGCTGCGCTGCGGCCGAC
>JBHIBR010000460.1:0-1688 GCA_046759145.1 Nitrospinota bacterium
CCTGCAGCGGGAAGCTCCTTCAGATCCTCGTGCCCGAGGAGAGGAAGATCCCGGTCGGCGCGGGGCTCGCCCTCATCGAAACCGAAGAGGAAGTCCCCGAAGAGGTGGAGGAGGAAAAAGCTCCCGCTGCCGAGGAGGCGCTGCCCGCTCGGGCTCCCTCGCCCCCCGAGGAGGAGTGGATCGCCCCCGTGGCGCCCGCGCCCGAAAGGGTCCCCACGCGCGCCGCTCCCGCAGAGGAGCGAGCGGAAGCCCCTGCCCGGTTTCTTTCTCCCCGGGTGCGGCGCTTGGCAAAAGAGCGGGGACTCTCCGAGGCGGAACTCGCCCAGCTTAAGGGGATAGGCCAGGGAGGGAGGGTGAGGGCCGAGGATGTGGAAGCCTACCTGGCCATGCGGGCCCGCGAGGCTGCCCGGCCTGCGGCCGTTTCCGCCCCTGCCGCCTTCGTCCCCTCCACCGTCCCCCTGGCCACGGACGGCCAGCGGGAACGCAAGGTACCTCTCGGCCGCATGCGGAAGCGCATCGCCGAGAACCTCACCCGGAGCGTCCAGACCATCCCCCAGGCCAACGTCCACATCGAGGTGGACATGACGCGGCTGGTGGAGTGGCGCGAGGCCCACAAGGAGGACTTCCGCGACCGTCACGGCTTCCGGCTCACCTACATGCCCTTCTTCTGCATGGCCGTCGTGGGGGCGCTCCGGGACCCACGGTTCGAGAGGTTCAACGCCTCCCTCGAGGGGGGGGAACTCATCGTCAAGCGCTACGTCAACCTGGGGGTCGCCGTGGCGGTGCCCGACGGCCTGCTCGTGCCGGTGGTCCCGAACGCCGAGACCCTCTCCTTCTCAGGCCTTGCCCAGGCCATCGACGACCTGGCTTCCCGGGCCCGGGCGGGGAAGCTCAGCCCCGAAGAGGTGGGGGGCGGGACCTTCACCATCACCAACGCAGGGGCCACGGGGATGCTCTTCGGCATCCCCATCATCAACCCTCCCGAGGCGGCCATCCTGGCCTTGGGGACCATCGAGCGGCGGGTCAAGGTGCTCGAGGGCGACGCCATCGCCCTGCGGCACCTGATGGTCCTCTCCCTCACCTTCGATCACCGCATCAACGACGGGATGGCGGCGGGGCTTTTCGCCCGCTCCATCCGCGACGCCCTGGAAAGGGTGGACCTGAACTCCCTTGTTTACTGAGCCCCCGTGATCGCCCTCCGCTCCCTCCTCTTCGTCCCCGGCAGCAGTGAGCGCATGCTGGCCAAGGCGGCGGGCGTGGAGGCGGACGGCCTCATCCTCGACCTGGAGGACTCGGTCACCCCGGACCGCAAGGCGGAAGCCCGGGGCCTGGTCCGGGAGGCCCTCGGACGGCTGGGACACAAGTACCGGGTGGTGCGGGTGAACGGGTTCGAGAGCGAGTTGACCGTTGCGGACCTGGAGGCCGTGGTCTCAGCCGACCTCGATGCCACCATGCTCCCCAAGGCGGAGACTCCTGCCCAGATGCGGGCCCTGGACGCCCATCTCACCCGCCTCGAGCGCGAGCGGGGCCTCGAAGCTGGCCGGGTGCGCATCCTCCCCCTCCTGGAGACCGCGCGCGGCGTCTTCGCCTGCTACGACCTCCTCACCGCCTCCCCCCGGGCCATCGGCGTCAACGTGGGGGCGGCCGAAGACGCCGACCTCATCCGGGACCTGGGCGGCCGGTGGACG
>JBHIBR010000461.1:0-1686 GCA_046759145.1 Nitrospinota bacterium
CACCTGGAGGAGGTGCTGGGCCCGGTCCGGGAAGGGGGGCGGTGGGGCCTCTTCTGCGACTACGACGGCACCCTCTCCCCCATCGTCCCGCACCCCGAGGCTGCCCGCCTCCCGCAAAGGACCCGCACCCTGCTGGAGCGGCTGGCGGGCCAGCCGCGGTTCTACCTGGCGGTTGTGAGCGGCCGCATGGCCGCAGACCTGCGGGCCCGGGTGGGGATAGAAGGTCTCGCCCTGGCCGGGACCCACGGGCTGGAGATCGAAAATGGGGGCGAGCGCTTCGTCCATCCCCCGGCGGAGGCGGCCCGCGGCCTCATGGCACGGCTCCGGGCGGTGCTTGAGCGCGCCGTCCAGGACACCCCGGGCGCCTGGGTAGAGGGCAAGACCTACACCGTCGCCCTCCACTACCGCCAAGTCGCGCCGGAGCAACAGAAGGTGGTAATCTCGCGGGCGCAGGAGGCGGCCGCCCCTCTTGTCCGCGGGGGGCAACTCCAGCGCCTGGAGGGGAATATGGTCCTCGAGTTCCGCCCCCCGGGCGGCTGGGATAAGGGGAGGGCTGTGCGCTGGCTGAAGGAGCGGGCGGAGGCCCGGGGGGGGGAACCCCTTGCGGGGGTTCTCTACATCGGCGATGACGCGACCGACGAGGACGCCTTCGCCGCCCTGGGCAGAGGGGACGTGGGCGTTCTGGTGGCGGAGAGCCCTCGAAGCACTCGCGCCCGTTTCTGGGTCAGAGGGCCAGAGGAGGTGGCGCGCTTCCTCGAGGCCCTGGCGGGGATGCCCGGCTAGGGGCCCCTCCGCTTCGAGGGGAAGGGCTGGCCGGTTGAGCCAACTCCCGGAAGGGAGGGTGGGATGCCGGATCCGATAGCAAAGGAGCCCTTCCACTTCATCGGCTGCCACGATCTGCCCGAGATGGTGGGCCGCCGGGCCTGGAACGAGCAGGAACTCATGGAGGGGATCGAGGAGGCACCGATCGAGTCCCTCTACTATCACATCTACACCTATTTCCTCCGCCACCCGAACCTCCTGGACCCCTTCCCCAACGATTTCGCCAACTGGACGGCCACAAAGGTGAGGGACACCGCCCTCGCCGAATGCCTGGCGGCGCTCGACCCGGGGGACTACCCCGACCTGGAGGCGCTGCGGCGGGATATAGTCGAGGGCATCGAGGACCACCTCCAGAGGCTGGCTTTCATCCCCCGGACGCTACTGGCAGAGCCTTTTTACTTCATGTCCTCCACTTTGATCGTCGAGCCCACAAGCCTCGTCGCCCGGAGCCTGGGGGAGTTCCGGGAGATCCTGAGCCGGGTCGACGCCGGGGTGCTCTACTACCACACCTTCGAGGCCATGCGCTGCCGGGCTTGCCCCCACGGGGAGTTTGCCACCTGGGCCGAGGAGGGCCTGCGTTTCCCCGCGCTCGCCCGGGCTCTGGGGAGCATCCGTCCCTCCCTCCTCACGCTGGAAGAGCTGCGGGGCGAGGTGATGAGGGTCTGCCTGCTGGCCCTGGAAGGTAGGCTCTGAGGGGGACCGTGCCCGGACTTCTGGAGGAGTACCGAGAGGTGGCGCTCCCGGGGACGGTGGATTTCCTCTACCGCCTGGCTGAGCCCCTCCGGGGGCGCCGCATCCTCCATGTGAACTCCGTCCGCAGGGGCGGGGGCGTGGCGGAGATCCTCCGGCGTTTCCTCGTCCTGC
>JBHIBR010000462.1:0-1662 GCA_046759145.1 Nitrospinota bacterium
GCCTCCGCGACCGGGGCGCGGTGGCGCCCGGGAAGCGGGCGGACCTGGTGACCTTCGGGCGCCTCAACCGGCCCTACATCCGCGATGTCTGGGTGGAGGGGGAGCCCGTGGCCCGCGACGGGCGTCTCCTGCGTCCCTGGGCGGCCCCGAAGGTCCGGGGTGGAGTAGGGCGCCTGCGCGTGCCCCCCTCGGCCTTAGAGCGCCTGGCCGTGCCGGCGAAGGGGAGGCGCATCCGGGCCATCCGCGCCTTCCCCGACCAGATCGTCACGGGCACGGAGATTCTCGAAGCCCGCGTGGAGGGAGGCCAGGCCGTCCCCGACCCCGGGAGGGACATCCTCAAGCTTTCTCTCTTCGAGCGCCACCGGGGAACGGGCAACGTGGGGGTGGGCTTCGTCCGGGGCTTCGGCCTCAGGCGGGGCGCCCTCGCCTCCACCGTGGCGCACGACGCCCACAACCTCATCGCCGTGGGGGCGAGCGACGCCGCGATCCGAACCGCCGCCGAGGCGGCCATCCGGATGGGAGGGGGCATGGTCGCCGTCCGGGGTAAGCGTGTGTTGGCGGATCTCCCCCTCCCCCTCTGGGGGCTCATGAGTGAGCGGCCCGCGGCCGAAGTGGCGGCCCGAAAGCGCGCCCTCGACCGAGCCGCCCGGGCGCTGGGCTCATCCCTGCCTGATCCCTTCCTGACCCTCTCCTTCCTCGCCCTCTCGGTCATCCCGACGCTGAAGATCAGCGACCGGGGCCTCGTGGACGTGACCCGCTTCCAGAGGGTCCCCCTCTTCGTCCGCTGAGGGCTCACACGCCGGGCCGATAGGCCCTCTCCGGGAGATCAGGATAGGTCCAGGGGCCAAGCAGCGCTCCCCCCCGGCAGGAGGCCTCGAAGGGGCCCTCGGGGGTGAGGACGCAGATGGGTTTTTTTCGGCGGGACATCTGCTGTCGGTAAGCGCGCGACTGGTCCCGGTAGTAGTCCCTCTCGGGGGGGAGGAGGTCGAACATCCGCCTCCAGAAGCGGAGGCTCTCCTCGACGTAGCGGCGGGTCACCACACGGGGCCGGTCCACCAGGTAGCACTTCCTCTCCAGGATGTAGTAGTAGACGAGCCCCAGCAGCTCTCCCGTCGCGGTCAGGAAGGGGTTGAAGGGGAACATGCGGCAAGAGATGGAGCGGTTCGCGCGCTCGCAGTGGGCCACCCCCCGGCATTCCAGGAGGCAGCTCCCGTCGTCCAGCTCCTCGACCGTCTTCTCCTCGCTTCGGCTCCGAGCGCGGAACTCGTGCCAAAGACGCGTCTTTCCCCGCAGGTGGACCCATTCCTCCCTGTAGGTCACGGGCACCAGCCAGCCCGAATCGCAGCAGAAGGGGGTCCCTTCGTTGTATGGCGAGCACTTCTTTCCGCAGTCGAAACGGGCCACGGGCGCGTTGAACTCGCGGTAGAGGGCGGCGAAGTGGCTGGGCTTGAGGTCCGGTTGGTGGTTTCTCGACTGGCAGGGCATGGGGCAAGGACCTCCTGGGATCGGAAGGAGAGAGGGTCCCGGGCAGGGGAAACCGTTGCCCCCAGCTCTCCCCGGCCTCCGGGCTCTCACTTGCGGGCGGATCTCAACTGACACGCATTCTAACACGAGGCCGGCTGCGCTTGAGACCTCCCGCACCTTGGCATGAGGCGGGTGAGC
>JBHIBR010000463.1:0-1635 GCA_046759145.1 Nitrospinota bacterium
GCCACTGGCCGCCCTGGACCGAAGCCTCGGGGGTCTCCTGGGAGAGCTCTGGGAGCGGGGCGTTTTCGAGGGGAAGAAGGGCCAGTGTGAGCTGCTCCACCTGCCGCGCCCCCTTCGCGGAGTGCGGGGCTCCCCAGGCGGCAGGCCGCCTGGGGTCCCCGTGCGGGCCGCGCGCGCGGTGCTGGCCGGTTTGGGCAAAGAAGAAGACCTCACGCCCGAGGCGCTCCGAAGGGCGGCGGGCCTGGCCGCCAAGGCGGCCCGGGGGGACGGGGCGCGGACCCTTTCGGCCGAGCTACCCTCGGGGCTCCCGCCTGCACGGGCCGCCCAGTCCGTGGCGGAGGGGGTGGCCCTCGCCCTCTACCGGATGGACGAGTACAAGACCCGGGACCGAAAGGAGCTCGCGGCCAAGCGGGTGGATGCTTTGACCCTGGCGGCGGGAAGCCGTTCGGTGGACCGACTCCGGGCCGGCCCTCTCCGGGAGGGTCTGCGACGGGGACGGGTGCTGGCCGAGGCGACCAGCTACGCCCGGAACCTCGTGAGCGAGCCTTCCAACGCCAAGACCCCCATCCTCCTCGCCAACGAGGCCCGGCGGATGGCCCGCCGTGCCGGCCTCCGCTGCCGGGTGCTGGGACCCAAGGAGCTGGGGCGCCTCAAGATGGGGGCCTTCCTGGCTGTCGCGAAGGGGAGCGATGAGCCCCCCCGCTTTGTGATCCTGGAGCACCGGCCCCGGGGAGCGGGGGGGACGCCTCTGGTCTTGGTGGGGAAGGGGATCACCTTCGACACGGGCGGCATCAGCCTCAAGCCCAGCCAGAACCTGGAGCAGATGAAGGCCGACATGAGCGGGGCGGCCGCCGTCCTGGGGGCCATGCGTGCCATCGGCGAGCTCAAGCCCCCCCGCCGCGTGGTGGGTCTGGTGGCGGCGACGGAGAACATGCCGAGCGGCCACGCCACCCGCCCGGGGGACATCGCCCGCTCGATGGCGGGCATCACGGTGGAGATCCTCAACACCGACGCCGAGGGCCGCCTTGTCCTCGCCGACGCCCTCCAGTACGCCAAACGCTACAGGCCCGCCGCCGTCATCAACCTGGCGACCCTCACGGGCGCCTGCGCCGTCGCCCTCGCCGATGTGGTGAGCGGCATGTTCGGAAACCACGACGAGCTCATGGAGAGGGTCCGCCGGGCGGGCGAGCTCACGGGAGACCGGGTGTGGCAGCTCCCCCTCTACGGGGAGTACTACGACATGATCAAGGGGGACCTCGGCGACATCCGGAACATCGGCACAAGCCGCTACGGAGGCGCCAGCACGGCGGCCGCCTTCTTGGGCAACTTCACAAAGGACTACCCCTGGGTCCATCTGGATATCGCCGGAACCGCCTGGGGCGAGAAGAACAAGCCTTACACCCCCAAGGGAGCGACGGGGGTGGGGGTGCGCCTGCTGGCCGAACTGGTCCTCGACTGGAAGTCTCTTCCCGCCCAGAAGGGGCGGGCGGTGGGGAACTAGGGGGAACGGCAGCTTATACTTAAATAATTCGATACTCATCATCTCACCACAATCTTTTTAACACTGCCTTTTGAATCACTGAAAATCGGTCTTTAACTCCGAAGTCCTTATACAGACTTTCCGTTAGAGAACCT
>JBHIBR010000464.1:0-1631 GCA_046759145.1 Nitrospinota bacterium
GCGCGCTCCCAACTGCGCCACAGCCCCAAAAAAGGAAGGAGAGCTGAGAGGCACCCAGCTCCCATAAAATGGTTCATACCCCTCCCCGCTCCAGCCTGTCAAGGGAAAAGATGGGGAAACACAGGGGTCGGGAATTCCCTTGAATTCCCCTCCGGTGTCGCATATACATATAAATTATACACCTCAGGGGGCCAGGGAACAAATCGGGGCGATCTGGTGTTTACTGATGGACGGGGCCCGGCATCGGCCGACGGCCCATGAAAGCACCCCGCAACCGCAGGAGGGAAACACCCGACAATGATCGGCAGGCGCGATCAGCAAACCTTCCGCATCCGCCCGGCGTGGCTGACCCTGGCGACCGTGCTCCTCTTCCTCACGGTCCTCCCGGTCTGGGGGCAGCACTTCGCCCCCGAGGCCGACCACTACGCCCCGGATTTCACCCTGCCGGATCTCAACGGCAAGGAGGTGAGCCTCTCCCAGTACAAGGGGAAAGTGGTCCTTCTCAACTTCTGGGCGACCTGGTGCCCCCCCTGTCGCCTCGAGATGCCGACCATGGAGAAGGCCTACCGCAAGTACAAACCCAAAGGCTTCGAGGTGGTCGCGGTCAGCGTCGACGCCGGGCCGAAGAGTGCCGTGCGCCACTTTCTCCAGGAATTCGACCTGAGCTTCCAGGTCCTCCTGGACCCGCAGATGGAAGCCCTGCATACCTTTCGGAGCTTCTCGCTCCCGACCAGCCTGGTGATCGACCGGCGGGGGGTCATCCGGTCGCGGGAACTGGGCTACCGGGACTGGACCGATCCGGAATCGACGAAGTTCCTCACAGGATTGCTCGGCGAGAAGTCCTCGTAAGGCGAGCCGGCTGCAATCACCCCTGCTCAAGCAGCCTCGCAATATCTCTCACGACGTCCTCTTCGCGCCACCCATACCCCCGATAGAGCAGGCGGAACCTGCCAACCCGGTCCAGCAGAAAAGTCATGCTGGTATGGTCGATGTCTCCTCGCCCCCGCGCAACCGCCACCACCCCGAAGCGCTCCCAGACCCGCGCCAACGCCCCCGCCGGGCCGGTCAGGAAAGCCCAGAAGGAAAAGTCGGCGCCATGGCGGCGGCCGTACGCCGCGAGGGCCGCGGGCGAATCGAGCGTCGGGTCGGTACTGATGCTCAACAGGTGCACCACCCCCTGAAGGCCCCGCGCCCGGAGCAGGCGCTGCACCCGGCGAAACTTGGCCGTGGCCAGCGGGCAGACGTCGGGACAACTGGTGTAGATAAAATTGACCAAGATCACCTTGCCCCGTAAGTCCTCAAGGCCCAGCCGGTCTCCCCCCTGCGTGATCAGGGTAAAGCGCGGGGCCTCATGATAGATCGCCTGTCGCCCGAGCGGCGGCGTGCCGCGGTGGGGCCGCCGATCATGGGCCCGGCCGTCCCCCCCCGCCCACAGCATGGCGAGGCCGACCAGTCCGCCGAGGACCGTCATGCGAAACATCGTTGCCCCCCTACCTGAGTCCCTGAGCCCCTGTAGGGTCCAGTCCCCGGGAGACCGCCGTTTTTTTTGCCGGCAGCGTGCGGAGGTACTGATACACCGCTTCCCGCTCCCCCGCCGTCAGGCTCTGGCCGAAGGCGGGCATGGCCCGCCT
>JBHIBR010000465.1:0-1619 GCA_046759145.1 Nitrospinota bacterium
TCCGCACCCGGGCCGCCGCCCCGGGGATGCCCCGCAGGAGCGAGAGCATCAGGCCCAGGGTGAGCTCCGCCACCGCGTTGGCGTTTGCCCCGGGCGCGTTGGTGACCCAGACTCCCCGCTCCGTACACGCCTCCACGTCCACCTGGTCCACCCCGGCCCCGTGCACCGCCACCACCTTGAGCCGGGGCATGCGGCCGAGCAGGTTGCGGGTGATGTAGCCGGGGCGGACCAGGAGACCCGAGGCGGGCGCGAGCCTCCGTCCCCAATCGGCCTCCTCCTCCGGGGTGAGGGGACGGAAGGGGAGCGGGAGGGGGAGGACGCGCGCCAGGCCCTTGAGCCTCGCCCGCACGGGGGCGAGGTCCACCGGAAAGTCCTCCGTCGCGGTGACAACTACCCGGGGGAGCGCGCGCAGCACGGGGGAGGGAGGAAGTGGGCTTAACCCTGGGAGACCTCGCCCATGTAGCCGTACTCCGAGCGGACCTTGTGGAGGGAGACCAGCCCCTCCTGGACGTCCCACTCCACCAGCTTCGCGTCCCTCTCCTTCGGGTTCCCGTAGCCGCCCCCGCTGGGGAGCTCGAGCACGAGGCGGTCGCCCGGCATGAGGAGCCACTGCCTCCTGGGGTTGATGGGCCGCCCGTTCAGGAGCACCCGGCCGGGCCGGCCGTTCTTGCCGCCGAAGAGGCCGTAGGCCGCGTGGCGCATCCGCTCGCACTGGAAGGTGAGCGCCAGGGGCCCGGAGGCGAGGGACTTGATGAGGATGCTCTGCCCGTTCCCGCCCCGGAACTTCCCCGCCCCCCCGCTGTCCCGCAGGATGGCCTTCCGCTCGATGAGGATGGGGGCAGTGCTCTCCAGCACCTCGATGGGCGTGGTGGCGAGGTTGGAGGGGAAGGAGAGGCACGCGTGGCCGTCGCGTTGCGCCGTCGCCCCCTGGCCGGGGTTGAGGTGGAAGTTGACGGCGAAAGGGCGCCCCTCCCGGTCCACCCCCGCAGTGCTCACCGTCCAGATGGGGGCGCCCCCTGCGGCCGGCACCCTCCCGGGAATGGCCTTGGCCAGGGCGCCGAAGAGGGCGGCGGGGAGGAAGTGCCCCACGAGGGCACGGGCGTTCACCGCGGCGGGGAAGCGGGGGTTGAGCACTGTGCCCTCGGGCGCCGTGATGCTGATGGGTTTGGAGGTCCCTTCGCTGTTGGGCACCTGGGGGCAGAGCAGGCACTTGAGGGCGTACACGGTGTAGGCGAAACCGAAAGCGGGGGGGACGTTGACCCCCCGGTCCACCTGGGGGGAGGAGCCCGTGTAGTCCACGTGGATGGAGCTCCCCCGCACCCGCACCTCCACCCGGATGCTGAGGGGCTCCTCGTAGCCATCCGTGTGGACCTGGAAGGGGTACTCCCCGTCGGGGACCTGCTTCGCGGCCTCTCGCATGGCGTTCTCGGAGCGGTGGAAGATGGAGGTCGCAAGCTCCGAAAGGTCCGCCAGGCGGTACTCCTCCAGCAGCTCCTCATGGCCAAGCCCGTAGAGGCGGTGGCCGGTGTCCAGGTAGTTGGACAGGTACACGATGTGCTTCCCGCCGTAGTGCTCAGGCCCGATGAGGTTGGTGTGCTCGATGGCCGCCACGAAGGGAA
>JBHIBR010000466.1:0-1617 GCA_046759145.1 Nitrospinota bacterium
ATAAGCGGGGATATCCGGGAGATTAACGAACAAGAGGCCATGAGCATCGACCTTTTTCCAGAGATAGGCGTGTTCCATTCCGTTGAACCAAATACCGATTGAGCCGGGGCTATTTTGGAGCAGGATCCGGAGTTGTTCGAGCCCCTCGTCTTTAGTTGGCGCCTTGCACTCACCAATTAGATAAAGCTCGCTGGTTAAACGCGATGGGCTTCTAAAAACCGCAAGGTCGAGGGGGTAGGTCTCAGTGGCCGAAGGAGATGTACGAATCCTGTGTTGGGGATCTGTTTGGGTAACGTCCGGGGGATATCCGTAATCCTGGACAAGACGGTCCCGGAGCCCGCGAACTACAGGATCTTCGGGCTTGTGCCGTTTCATCGGCCCGTACTCAAAGCCATAGGCGGACGCTTTCCGCCGAACTATCCTTCAATTTTGCGTCTTCGTCAATCACAGCCGGCGGATGACTTCGCCCGCCACCTGGCGCGTGGTGGCCTGGCCCCCCAGGTCGGGGGTGCGGAGGGGGCTTTCGGTGAGGGAGGCGCGGAGCGCCCGCTCCAGCCGCCCCGACGCCGCCTCTTCCCCCAGAAAATCCAGCATCATGGCGGCCGAAAACATGGTCGCCACGGGGTTGGCGATGCCTTTCCCCGCGATGTCGGGGGCGGAGCCGTGTATGGGCTCGAACATCGAGGGGTAGGTCCGCTCCAGGTTCAGGTTCGCCCCCGCCGCCAGGCCCAGGCTCCCCACGATGGCCGCCCCCAGGTCGGTGAGGATGTCGCCGAAGAGGTTGCTCCCCACGACCACATCGAAGCGCTGGGGCTTGCGGACGAACTCCATGGCGGCCGCGTCCACCAGGTACTTTGCGGTTGAGGCCTGGGGGAACTGCGCGGCCACGCCCTCGAAGACCTCGTCCCAGAGCACGAGCGTGTGGCCCTGGGCATTGGACTTGGTGATGCTCGTCACGTGGCGCCGCCGGCGCATGGCAGCCTTGAAGGCGGCGCGGATGACCCGCTCGCAACCCCGGCGGGTGAAGATGGCGGTGTGGACCGCCACCTCCTGGGGGGAGCCCCGGTAGAGGCGACCCCCCGCGGGGGAGTACTCCCCCTCGGTGTTCTCCCGGAAAAACAGCATGTCCACCTGGCTCGGTTTCATCCCCCGCAAGGGGCTCTCCACCCCCTCGTAGAGGATGATGGGACGCACGTTAGCGTACTGGTCAAAGGCCCGCCGGATGGGCAGAAGGAGCTCCCCGAGGGTGATGTGGTCCGGGATGCTGGGGTGCCCGATGGCGCCCAGGAGGATGGCGTCGAAGCGGGAGAGGGTCTCGATGCCGTCTTGGGGCATCATGCGGCCCGTGCGGTGGCAGAAATCGCTCCCCCAGGGAAAGTGGGTGAACTCCAGGCGTAGCCCCCCCTGGAGCTTCGCCAGGGCCCGCAGCACCCGTAGGGTCTCCCCCACCACTTCGGGGCCGATCCCGTCCCCCGGTATGACGGCGATGCGGTGCGACCGCGCACCCCGGGATGGCCGGTTCTTCTGAGCCCCCCTTCCCAACTGGGGACCGGCGGAGCGAGGGATGTCGCTCCGGCTCGGTAGCCGGTGTCGCGCCATGGGGTCCTCCTTGCGCCC
>JBHIBR010000467.1:0-1616 GCA_046759145.1 Nitrospinota bacterium
AGCAGGCGCGGCAGCGACACCCGGGCCTCGAGGTGGTGCTGGGGCCCCACCTGGGTTTCCACCCCAAGCTCGCCGAGGTGGTGCTGGAGCGCACCCAGGAGGGAGACGCGGACGAGGGGACCGGGGCCGCCGGGAGCCAATAGGCATTCTCCTTCGCCCGCCGTCGAAAGCGGGTCCCCGAAGAAGCCGACGCTTCGATCTCCCCTTGCCCCGGGTCGCCGGGGTTCGGCGGGAGTGTTGGATGCCTTTGCACGGCCGGATCGCCGTCGTCTCCCTCACCAAGAAGGGGACCGAGCTCGCGCGACGCTTGCACGAGGGGCTGCGGGGTAGCCACTTTTACTTCCCCAAGAAGTTCGCCCGCGGCGGGGAGGCCCCGCCCCTTTTCCCCTACGAAGGCTCGGTGAAGTCGGTGGCCGAAGCCGCTTGGTCGGCTTACGACTCGATCCTCCTCCTCGTCCCCATCGGAGCCGTCATAAGGGTCATCGCACCCCTCCTCAAGGACAAAAGTGTGGACCCGGCCATCATCACAGGGGACGGGCAGGGCGCCTTCCTCATCAGCGCCCTCTCGGGCCACCTGGGGGGCGCCAACGAGCTCACGCGCCTGGCCGCCGCCATCATCGGGGCCACCCCCGTAGTCACCACCGCCTCGGACATGAGCCAGACCATACCGGTGGACATACTCGGGCGCGAGTTCGGGTGGCGGGTAGAGTGGGACCACGGCAAGCTCGTGCGGGTGGCGGCGGCGGTGGTGAACGAGGAAAAAGTAAGCTTCTACCAGGAGTGCGCCGAGCGCAATTGGTGGCCCCACGACAAGCCCCTGCCGGCCAACATCGCGGTCTGCCGCTCCCTGGAAGAGTTCCTCGCCGCCGACTGCGCCGCCGCCCTCTACGTGACCTACCGCGCGACGCCCGACCTCCCTCCGGAGTTTCTCGCCAAGAGCGCCATCTACCGGCCCAGAGTCCTGGACGTGGGCCTCGTGCCCGATGAAGGGATGAACGCGACCGCGCTGGAGCGGGGCCTTCGGGCACTGTTCGAGGAAGGGGGGCTCTCCTTCCAGTGCATCCGGAAGGTGGCGGTCCCGGCTCCCCGCGCCGGGGAGGAGTCCCTTGCCGAATTCACCCGGCAGACGGGCATCCCGCTGGAAGGTGTCCCGGGTGAGGACCCATCCGCCCTGGCGCGAGAGAGCTCGGCCTCGGGGAAGCTCGTCCTCGGCGAGACGCAAGGCCCCCGTTTCCGCGCCGCGGTGGCGGAGGTTCGTTTCGAAGGGCCGGCCCCCCGCCCATGATGCGCCTCCTGGTTACTGTCCTCCTCTCTTCCCTCTTCCTGGGCGAGCGGCTTGCGGGGGAAGTGGTCGCGGAGCGGACTCCCCTCAGGGCTCCGCCCTGCGGCTCAGCCGCGCGAGCTCCCGGAGGGTGAGGTGGAGCTCCTCGTCCCGTAGGGTAGGGGAAGCGATGCGGGCGCGGCGCACCTCGGCCGTGTCCACCTGGGCCACCAGGAGGGTCTCCTTGAAAAGGGATGCCGAAGAGACCACCTCCCCGTCGGGGCCCACCACCTCGGAGCCTCCCCAGAAATTGATCCCATCCTCGTAGCCGACGCGGTTGGCGAAGAAGACGAAT
>JBHIBR010000468.1:0-1611 GCA_046759145.1 Nitrospinota bacterium
GCTCTCCGGGGGGAGCGCGTCGCCGCCGCTTGAGACGGGTCCCCACGCCTGCGCCTCGCCGATTTCTCACCGGTAGCCCTGAACTCCCGCGAGCAGGCTAGCCCCGGCCAAGGTCGAAGCCGAAGGGGTCCAGGGGGGCCTTCCCTTTCTCTTGCTGGTCGGACCAGCGCCCCCAGGCGACCTTCCGGCATAGGCTGCATCCCATCCCCACCCCCCCGAAGGGCGGGCCAGGGGCCTTTCTGGAGGCCCGCGCTCGCGTGGTAAGATGGGAGGCCGTCCGGCGCGAGGGCGTCGGGTCAAGCTCATCATGTTCCGCCCCACCGGGCAGTGGGGTGCCGGGTCTCAGCAAGAGGAGGGGGACTTATGGCCGCGGATAGCGCGCGCGTGGGGTGCGTCCTTCCCGAGTCCTACTTCGGCGAGGAGGAGTGGAGGAACGCCGAGCGGGCGCTCGGCTACGTGGAGGAGGCCGCCGCACAGCGCGTGAAACTTTTGCTCTTCCCCGAGGGTTACCCCGGCCCCATGACGGGCCCGCTCGATAACCCGAAGTTCCCCTTCGATCCCATCGAGGAGCTGAAGAAGAAGGCGAGAGAGCATGCGATGTACATCGTCGCGGGAAACGTTGTACCGAGCGAGATCCCGGGCACGGCGCTGCTGACGCTCCGGTTGCTGAGCCCGGAGGGGGAGGAGAGCGCCCACTACCGTCGCCAGCAGCCCGACACCCCCCCGCTCAACGCCTACCTCTACGGCGGCAAGGCGCACCTGCTTCCCGGCGAGGGGCCCTGCGTCGTCGACACAGAACTGGGGAGGATCGGCCTCCAGATCTGCAGCGAGCTGTGGGTGCCCGAGCTGCCGCGCCTGCTCATGCTGCGGGGGGCGGAGATTGTCGTGTCCCCCGTCCACGGGATGCACAGCGAGACGGGCTTCGCCCTCAGGGAGACCTGGCGCTGCATCGCCCGCGCGCGCGCCGCGGAGAACCTCTCCTACGTCCTTGTGACGCAGAACCTCTACAAGGTGGAGGGATTCGACTACGCGAAGTCCGTCGCCGCGGGTGCGATGGCGGCTGGCCCCGAGCGGATGGAGGGAATCCTCGAGGAGCCGGGCGTCCTCATCTGCGACCTCGACATGGAGCGTCTGCGCTATCTCCGCACGCGCAACTTTGACGAAGAGAACCTCTCCAAGCCCGACGACCCGAACTGGCGTCCCCTCGGCTGCCGTCCCGGCCAGTTCTTCGAGCGCTACCCCGCCCTTTACAAGGAGCTCGCCGAGCCGAGTCCCTATTCCTACGACTACGAGTACTGGCGCGAGGGAGACCTGGACTCCTGGATCGCCGAGTACGAAAGAATCTACGAGGGTGACTACGAGCGCATCCTCGAGAAATACGGCGGGCCGTTTCGGTTCAAAGAGCGCTAGGCGGGCTGCATGAATGTACCATCCCTCTATCAGCTCTTCTCGAGGGCGTTGAGCTCGGGGGAGGTTTGACTCGATCGGGGGCCGGCTGAGGCCCTGGGGCGTCGCGTCTCGGCAAGAGGAGGGGAACCGATGGCCGCGAATGGCGTGCGCGTGGGGTGCGTCCTTCCCGAGTCCTACTTCGGCGAGGAGGAGTGGAGGAAC
>JBHIBR010000469.1:0-1609 GCA_046759145.1 Nitrospinota bacterium
CCGCTTCCCGCTCCCCCGCCGTCAGGCTCTGGCCGAAGGCGGGCATGGCCCGCCTGCCCCGGGCGATGGTACCGAGGAGCTCGGCCTTCGACTTTTCCCGGACCGCGATCTGGAGGTTCGCCGGCGTGATCCCCATCAAGGCAGCCGTGGGGCCATCCCCGACCCCCACTTCCCCGTGGCAGGAGTAACAGCGCTTGGCATAGATCTGCGCTCCGTCTCTGCGGGTCTCGCCACTTCCACACCCAGAGAGGACCAGGAAGAGGCCGAGTAAAGCTCCCCAGACCGCCATCCGCGCTCTGTGCAAAAGCGGGCGCTCCATCAGATCAACAGACCTCGACGGGGAGAACATAGATGTGACGGGCCAGCTCTCCTCCCAGGATACACCGAGTATCCCCCACTCTGAGCGACATGGGGCCGCCAAAGGGGGCCTTCTCCACGAGCGTCACCCGGACCTCGGGGAAGAGGCCCAAGGATGCAAGATAGCGAAGCTTGGCCGGATCCTGGTCCGCGACCCGTTTGATCACGGCGGCGGTTCCCGGCCCGAGCTCGCTTAAGGGGAGCCCCGGAGGCTCTTCCACCTGCCCTCCCTTGCTCGGAATCGGGTCCCCGTGGGGATCGGCCACGGGGTGGCCGAGGTGCTCGGCAATCCGTTCCTCCAGCTCCTCAGAGATGACGTGTTCCAGCCGATCCGCTTCCGCGTGCACCTGATCCCACGGAAGGCCCAGGGCCTCCACCAGATACAACTCCAGCAGACGGTGGTGTCGGATCACCTCGAGGGCCACCTGCCGCCCCCCGGCGGTCAGGCCGACCCCCCGGTAGCGGGTGTACCGGACCAGGCGCATCGCGTGCAGCCGCTTGATCATCGCGGTGACCGAGGGAGCCGCCACATCAAGCGCGACCGCGATCGCCTTCGTGGTCACCCTCCCTTCCCGCTGCTCGAGGCGATAGATAGCCTTCAGATAATCCTCAACGGCCTGACTCACCGGCCGAGGCTCCATCACCGCTCCTCTTCCTACACCGCCACCAAAAATCCCGTGAGGTACATGACCAGAAAGCCGGCCACAAGCCCCACAAGATTGTGTGGCATCGTGAGGACTTCCAGCACCGGCTTCCCTCGGGCCTGGAATCTCACGATCTCATAGACCACCTGCCAAATCGCGCCGGCCCCGATCGCCAGAAAGAGAATCGATATCGGTACCGAATAGGTGAGGCCCCCCACCCAGGTCCCGGCGATGGTCGGCATCCCGGCCAGCAGTCCCAGGAAGAGAAAGTGATACCGAGCCGGGGCCCTGCGGAGCATCGGCGCGACGATGGCCAGCCCCTCGGTCGTATTGTGGATCGTAAAGCCGAGCACCAGAAACGCCCCCAGTGCCACCTCGCCGAGCTGGTAGGCCGCCCCGATGGCTAATCCCTCCCCCAGATTATGGAGCCCGATGCCGAGGGCAATGAGATACGCCAGCCGGAGGCCCCGCGCCGACGACGGCTCTTCCCCTCCTCTCTTCTTGCGGCGGCCGAGCGCCACCAGGCCCAGGAAGCTCCCGCAGAGCCCCAACACGATCAGGGCTTCCCCCTTGAAGACCGGCCCGATCTGCCCGACCGCCTCGACGGC
>JBHIBR010000470.1:0-1606 GCA_046759145.1 Nitrospinota bacterium
GGGGGCTTGCCCAGGGGCGGGGGGGG
Organism: Nitrospinota bacterium; assembly: GCA_046759145.1. Lineage (GTDB taxonomy): Bacteria > UBA8248 > UBA8248 > UBA8248 > JBHIBR01 > JBHIBR01. The sequence continues at coordinate 27 of JBHIBR010000470.1, forward strand.
GGCGGGGGCCGCCCGCCCCGGCCCCCCCTCTCGGGCAGGAGCTACTTGGGCATCGACTGCATCATCAGATAGGTCCGGACCTTATCGGTCATGGGATAGGGTACAACCCCCCCGGGCCCGAACCACTTCTCATAGAGTTTGAAGAACTTCCCGCTATCGACGAGCTCCATCAGGGTGTGGTTGACGAAGTCGCGCCAGTTGGAGTCGTTCTCGGGCACGATGCACGAGTAGGGGTCCTTGCTGAAGAGGTCCCCCACCACCTCGTAGGCATCCGGATTCCTGGACTTCTTGGCGAGGCCCGCCAGCAGGATCCCGTCCGTCACGTAGGTGTCGACCTTCCCCTGCTCCAGCGCCAGGAAGCCCGCAGCGTGATCCTGGAAGACGACGATCTTGGCCCTGGGCTGCTTGAGGCGCAGGGCCTTCTCGTTGGTCGTCCCCTGGGTGGCCCCGGCCCGCCTGCCGGCCACGTCGGCCAGGTTCCGGATGCCGCTGCCCTTCTTCACCAGGAGCTGGGAGCCGGTGAAAAAGAAGTTGATGGAGAAATCCACCGTCTCGTCGCGCCTCCGGTTGAAGGTGGTGGAGCCGCACTCGAGGTCGACGGTGTTGTTGGCCACAAGGGCGATCCGGGTCTTGGGGGTCACTTCCTTCTTCACGAGCTTGATGGGCTTGCCCAGCTTCCTCTCCAGGCGCGCCCGGATCTCCCCCAGGAGGTCGATGGAGAACCCCTTCCACCGGTTGTCCTTGTCGATGTAAGCGAAGGGGATGGAGGCGGTCCGGGTGCCGGCGGTGAGCACCCCGGTCCGCCGGATCTTCTCCAGCCTCTTCTCCGCCCCCGCGGGTCCCACACCGAGGGTGATGAGGCCCAATGCCGCCAGTACGATGAGGGTCAACCTGCCCGCGCCTCTGTCTCTCATGGTCCCTCCTCCTCCTCGCTAGTGGACCAGGATCTTGCTCAGGAACAGCCGCGTCCGCTCCTCCCGACAACCGCTAAAGAAGGTGTCAGGGGAGCCTTCCTCGACGATCCGGCCCTCATCCATGAAGACGATCCGGTGGGCCACCCGCTTGGCGAAGCCCATCTCGTGGGTGACGACCACCATCGTCATCCCGTCGCGCGCCAGGTCGGTCATCACCTCCAGCACCTCGTTGAACATCTCCGGGTCCAGGGCTGAGGTAGGCTGGTCGAAGAGCATCACCTTCGGCTGCATGGCCAGCGCCCGGGCGATGGCCACACGCTGCTGCTGGCCCCCGCTGAGGTGGGCGGGGTAGGCCCCCGCCTTTTCGGGGATGCCCACCCGCCTCAACAGGTGCATCGCCAGCCCCTCGGCCTCCTCCCGCGAGCGCCCCTTCACCCTCATGGGCGCCAGGGTGATGTTCTCCAAGGCGGTCATGTGCGGGTAGAGGTTGAAGGACTGGAACACCATGCCCACCTCCGCCCGCAAGCGCAGGACGTCGCAGGCCGGGCCGGAGAGGGACATGCTGTTCACCACAATGTTTCCCGACTGGATCGGCTCCAGGCGGTTGATGCAGCGGATGAGGGTGCTCTTCCCCGAGCCGCTGGGGCCGCAGACCACCACCACCTC
>JBHIBR010000471.1:0-1599 GCA_046759145.1 Nitrospinota bacterium
CTCGGTTCTGTCATTCTGAGCGCAGCGAAGATTCTCGCTCCTTTCCCCGCTCCCCGCTCCGGCCCAGCCGTCCCGCCACTCTCACGAGACCCTTCGCTCCGCTCAGATGGGGATGGAGGCCCGTTGCCCCGGCTGGTAGAACACCGGCTGGGAAGCAGGTGGTTCTTCCAGCGGAGGAGCAACGGGCATGGAGAGGATAGCGCTTTACGTGGGGTTGGACTACCACCAGGGGTCGGTGCAGGTGTGCGTGATGGACGAAGAGGGGCGCGTTGTGGCCAACCGCAAGTGCGTCAACCACTGGCGCGCCATCTCCCGGGCGGTGGCGCGCCACGGCGAGCAGGTCCACGCGGCGCTGGAGGCTTGCGCGGGGGCGGCCGAGCTGGCCGAGGAGCTGACCGGGCGGGCCGGCTGGTCGGTGGCCCTGGCCCATCCGGGCTATGTGGCGCGCATGAGGCAGAGCCCCGACAAGACGGACTTCTCCGACGCCCGGATGCTGGCCGACCTCGTGCGGGTGGGCTACCTGCCGAGGGTGTGGCTCCCACCCCGGGAGGTGCGCGAGCTGCGCCGCCTGGTGCGCTACCGCCAGCAGCTGGTGGGCGAAGGGCGGGCCGCGAAGCTGCGCCTCCTTGCGGTGCTTCGCGAGCAGCGCGTGAGCTCTGCGCCGGGGCTGCGGCGCTGGGGCCGGCCCTGGCTCCGGTGGCTCGGCGAGGGGGCTCCCCTGAGCGCCCAAGGCCGGTGGGTCGTCCAGAGGCATCTGGCCCGCCTGGGGGCGCTGGGCGCGGAGCGGCGCCTGGTGGAGGAGCGGCTTGGTTCTCTCACAGCCGGCGACCCGGTGGTGGAGAAGCTCCTGCGTCTTCCGGGCGTGGGGCCGGTGACGGCTTGGACGCTGCGCGCCGAGGTGGGCCGCTTCGAGCGCTTCCGCTCGGGCAAGCAGCTCTCGCGCTTCTGCGGGCTGAGCCCCCGGAACGCCTCGAGCGGCGCCCGCCAGGCCGACTCGGGCCTCATCCGGGCGGGCAACCCCCAGTTGCGCGGGGTGCTGATCGAGGCGGCCCACCGGCTCATCCGCTGGGAGCCGCGCTGGAGGTGCCTGGCCCTCACGCTGCGCGCGGCGGGAAAGCCCGGCTCGGTGGTTGCAGCCGCCGTCGCCAACCGCTGGATGCGCTGGCTCTATCATCAGATGCAGAACGCCGCCTGAGCGAGTCGGCTGTTGTCCCCGTGCTCGCGATGCGGCGCTCGGGTCACCCTTGGGCCGAGAGCTCGTTCTCAGATCGGGCACGCGTCGCGGCCTCGAAGCACCCGCATGGGCCGGGCGAAAGCCCACGCTCGGATAGAAGAATGGGACGGCAACAGCGCTGTTTAAGGGAGAAACCTTTGACCTCACGGCGGGCCTTCATAGAAGGGTGACATCCAAACGAGAAAGCAAAATACATCGGTACCTCCCCGCCTTGGCGGCGGGGGGCGGCTGTGGTAGAGTCCGAGCCTCGGGAGGGTCCCGCGTGGCGCGTCAGGTCATCCACTCCGACAAGGCAGCTTCGGGGATGGTGCCCCTCTCCCAGGCCATCCGGGACGGGGACCTGCTCTTCTGCTCGGGGCAACTGG
>JBHIBR010000472.1:0-1597 GCA_046759145.1 Nitrospinota bacterium
TCCCCAGTCGGGGGGGAAGGAGCCACTGTCCCGAGGAGTGGACTGAGCCCGAGCACGTGGAGGCGGGAGCGCGGGTCCTGGCTGAGGTAGTGGCCGCCTTCGCCGAGCCGACTTAGCGCGGGTGGCGGCTCGGCCGGGTCGGCGGGGGTTTGCGGCGGCTGAACCCTGTGCTAAGATAGCTGTGATTTTTGCCTGGCGGGAGTTCTTCCCGCGCTTCCGGACATTTCGAGGTCAGAGGGGTGGCAGCCTCGAGAAGGAGGTGCAAGATATGAGCGCACCGGAGGGGCGCCATCCGTGGTTCCTCCGCGCCCGGAGCATTGACCTCCTTTTCGCCCTCTTCCTCCTGGTGGGGAACCTCCTTGCCTATGTCTTTATCCCGCGGCTCGTCTCGGAACCTCTGATTGCCGAAACCGAGGCGTTCACGACGCTGAGGCCGAGCTTCTTTCCGCGGGTGGCCACCCTGCTGATGGCGGCGCTGGCGGCTCTCTACCTCGCCCTGGTCTTCCGGGAACCGGACGAGCGCTTGTTCCACCCGCCCGAGGGGGCGGCCGCGAGGTGGATGGTGACGATGGGGGTCTTTCTCCTTTACAGCTATCTCCTGGAGTATCTCGGCTACCTCATCGCCACCCCTCTGGTGCTGGGGGGGCTCACCCTCTTTTTTGGGAACCGGAACGTGCTCCTCATCCTCCTGGTCGCGGTGGGGACGCCGGCCTTCATCTACCTCTTCTTCCAGAAGTTCCTGACCATCGCCCTTCCCCCGGGAATCCTCTTCTGAGAGAAGGCCGTGCTCGACACCCTGAGCGAGGCTATCGCCCTCACCTTCCGGCTGGATACCTTCCTGCTGATGGCGGTGGGGCTCTACGCGGGGATGTTCGTGGGCGCCTTGCCCGGCCTCACGGCCACCCTGGCGGTGGCGGTGCTGCTGCCCATCTCCTTCCGCATCGAGCCGCTGCTGGGCATCCCCTTTCTGATCGCCATCACCAAGGGGGGCATCTACGGCGGGTCCATCCCCGCCATCCTGGTGAACATCCCGGGAACGGGGGCGGCCATTGCCACCACCTTCGACGGGAACCCCCTCGCCAAGCAGGGGAAGGCGCGCAAGGCGCTGGAGATGGCGCTCTTCTGTTCGGTCATCGGCGACACGGCGAGCGACATCATCACCATTCTCCTCATCGGTTTCATCGCCGCCCTAGCGCTGCTCATCGGCCCGCCCGAGCTGTTCGCCATCGTGGTCTTCAGCCTCATCCTCATCGCGAGCGTGGGGGTGGGCACCACCATCAAGGGGGCCATCTCGGCGGTGCTCGGGCTGCTCTTCGCCGTGGTCGGGCACGACCCCCTCTCGGCCGCCTCGCGCTTCACCTTCGGCATCTTCGAGCTCAGCAAGGGGATCGAGCTCCTGCCGATGGTCATCGGCCTCTTCGCCGTGCCCGAGATCCTGGAGGCTCTGGAGTCCAAGGCGGCCACCTTTGTGAGCGAGCGGGTGGACCTCAAGAAAGGGGAGGAGCGCCTCACCTGGGCGGAGTTCCGCGCGTGCCTCAGGACCATCGTCCGCTCCATCTTCATCGGGACGGGCATCGGCGCGGTGCCGGGGGTGGGT
>JBHIBR010000473.1:0-1590 GCA_046759145.1 Nitrospinota bacterium
CCATCGCGGGCTGGCCCCAGAGCAGATTGTAAGCCTCGCCGAGTCCGAAGACTGCCGCGGAGCCCTCTCCCGCTTCCTCATCACCCAGCCCCGGTGGGACTACTCAGTGGAGGCGGCCAAACAGTGGGCCGAGCGGCGGCAACGCATCCGGAGGGTGCGTGACCTCGCCCGAGCCATCACGACCCCCGGCAGCGACACGGACCTGACCGAGCAGCTCCAGCGACTGTACGCCGAGGCGGGAATCCATCGCCTCAGCCAGGGACAGCACCCTGAGCACACCCAGGGCGCGTAAGGAGTCGCGACCAATGGCCGACGAACCAAAGACGGACGAGCTGGACAAGCTGATCTCGAGGGGGAAGCAGAAGGGGTTCCTCACCTATGACGAGCTGAACGACGCCCTGCCCTCGGACATCATCTCGCTCGACCAGCTAGACGACATCATGATGATGTTCGGCGCCATGGACATCGAGGTCGTCGACTCGACCAAGGGCAGCCGCCTCTCCTCCGAGCTCGAGCCGCTGGGAGAGGAGCGGGACGGGGCCGGCGAGCAAGTAGAGATCGACCTCACCCCAGGCCCAGTGGGCCGCACCGAGGACCCGGTCCGCCTCTATCTCCGGGAGATGGGGCGGGTGTCGCTCCTGACCCGCCAGGGCGAGATCACCCTCGCCAAGCGAATCGAAGAAGGGAAGGAGGAAATCGTCCGGGCCATCCTCGGGACCAAGCTGGCGATCGAGAAGATCCGCGGCCTCCGTGAGGAAATCCGAAAGGGGCTGGTCTCGGCGAAGGAAGTCGTGGACTCCTCAGACGAGGAGTTCCTCGAGGACAGGGAAGAGGAAGTGACCCGTGAGGTGATCCGCGCCCTTGGGTCAGGAGATCGCCTGCTCCGGGACCGGGAGAACCTCCTGGCCCAAGCCAAGAAGCTCCGGGCCCGCTCACGCGGGAAGCGGCGGAAGGATCCGCCCTGGAAAAAGCTGGAGGCCCAGGCCCACGCCAAGCAGGAGAAAGTGCTCGCGATCTTGAGGGACCTGAACCTTCGCCCCGCGCGCGTCGACCTCTGGGTGCAGGACCTCAAGAAGCTGGTGAACAAGATCGTGAAGGCCGAGCGGGAAGTCTCCCTCTGGTCGGATGGCAAGCGCCCCGTCCCCTCCGCGGTGGACGCCTTCCTGGCTTCGCTCTCCGAGGATGACCGGGACGACAGCGACCTCTACCAGAAAGCCGCCATGCGCCACGCGAGCATCAAGGAGCGGCTGATTTGGGTGGCCCGGCAGCGGATCAAGCGGGCCGAGGAGCAGGCCCAGGCCAAGGCCGAGGAGCTCAAGCGGATCGTGGCCGCCATCAAGGCGGGCGAGGGGAAGGCGGCCCGGGCCAAGAAGGACATGGTGGAGGCCAACCTGCGGCTGGTCATTTCCATCGCCAAGAAGTACACCAACCGCGGGCTCCAGTTCCTGGACCTGATTCAGGAGGGGAACATCGGCCTCATGAAGGCCGTGGACAAGTTCGAGTACCGGCGCGGCTACAAGTTCTCCACCTACGCAACCTGGTGGATCCGCCAGGCCATCACCCGCGCCATCGCCGACCAGGCCCGCACCA
>JBHIBR010000474.1:0-1584 GCA_046759145.1 Nitrospinota bacterium
GCCGGCAGAAAGAGGGGGGGTAGCTCCTTCGCCCCTTCCCCTTCCGGCTCCCATGTCGCGAGGTGTCCCACCCCCGCTGCGGCCAGATAGAGAGAGCTCCACCACCCCACGCCCCCGAGGCCGCTCACCAACACCGAGCTCGCCAGCAGCCTCGCCTGCCCCCGCCCCCCCACCTGGGGGAGGAGGATGTGGCGGGCGTAGCGGCGGACCTGCTCCTCGGTGAACTCCACAGAGGGCGAGCCTAACAGCCCCCAGCGATGGCGGGGACGATGGAGACCTCGTCCCCTTCCTTGAGGGCAGTGTCCTCTCCGTCGAGGAAGCGGATGTCCTCCTCGTTCACGTAGACATTGACGAAACGGCGCAGCTTCCCCTCTTTGTCGTACAGCCGCTCCCGGATGCCCGGGAATTTCTGCTCCACGGCCAGGAATGCCTCCCGGATGTTCGCCGCTTCCACCTGCACGCTCTCCTGGTTGCCCGTGAGGGACCGAAGGGGCGTGGGGACGCGGACGGTGATTCGCATGGTTCCCCTCCTCCTGATTGAGCACAACGAGGCGCTCAGCGGAAATATTGCTCCAGGCTGTAGTATTTGTCTCCCCCGTCGGGGAGGATGACGACTACATTCTGCTCCCGGTCCATCTCGGCCGCCAACTCGAGGGCCGCCCACACGGCCGCCCCCGCGCTGATTCCCGCCGAGATGCCCTCCTGGCGGGAGAGCTCCTTGGCCATCTCGAAGGAGACCGCATCCTCGGCCTTGTAGATGCGGTCCAGGATGGCCGTGTTGAGCACTCGCGGGATGAAGCCTGCCCCGATCCCCTGGATCTGGTGCGGGCCCGGCGGCCCTCCCGAAAGCACCGCCGAGGCGGAGGGCTCCACGCCGACGACCTGCACGGCGGGGTTCTTGGCCTTGAGCACCTCGCCCACCCCCGTGATGGTCCCCCCCGTGCCCACTCCGGCGACGACGGCGTCCACCGAGTTCTCGCCCATCTGGCGGAGGATCTCACGGGCCGTGGTGCGACGGTGGATCTCCGGGTTGGCCGGGTTGTTGAACTGCTGGGGCATGAAGTAGCCGGGGTGTTCGGCGAGCACCTCGTAGGCCATGTCCACCGAGCCTTGCATCCCCCCATCGGCCGGGCTCAGGATCACCTCCGCCCCGTAGCTGTGGAGGAGAGAGCGCCGCTCGTGGCTCATGCTCTCCGAGATGACCAACATCACCCGGTAGCCCCGCACGGCGCCCACCAGGGCGAGGCCGATGCCGGTGTTGCCGCTGGTGGGCTCCAGGAGGGTGGCACCCGGGCGGAGAAGCCCCCGGGCTTCGGCATCAAGCACCATGCTGAGGGCGATCCGGTCTTTAACGCTGCCCCCCGGGTTGAAGGACTCGAGCTTGGCATAAACAGCCGCCCCGCGAGGCTTGGGCAGGCGGCGCAGGCGCACCAAGGGGGTCCTCCCGATGGCCCGGGTGACATCAGCTAAGACCCTAGAAACCCTTGGCTTTCGCTTTAACCCGACAGGCACTTCCCCTCTCCTCCCCGGGCGTAGCCAGAAACAAGTAAATCGTAATATTCCCAAATTTTTTTGTCAAGATTC
>JBHIBR010000475.1:0-1579 GCA_046759145.1 Nitrospinota bacterium
GGAGCGGTGAGGTCCACCGGGATGTGGCGGCGGGCCTGGATGTAGGAGCCCACCTCACGGTCGAGATCTTGGCTTCGGATGGGGAGGCCCTTGAAGGCGCGGCGGGTCTCCACCCGGAAGGTGCGGAAGGTCTTGGGGGCCAGGAGCTCCGCCCCCGCCTCCCGGATGGCGCCCGCATCCAGCGGAAGCCGGCGCGCGAGGGAGTAGTTGGCGACCCCGAACACAGAGCCCACCCGCTCCAGGATCCGCGCCCGGTCGGCCCAAGGCTCCAGCACGGCGAGGAGGCGCCCGGTGAGCTTCTCGATGCGGCGCACGCCGAGCCCCCGGGTGGCCTCGGCCAGGTTGCGGGCGAGGCGGCCGATGAAGAGCGGACGGTTCCTCCCCTTCAGGCCCACCTCGTGGTAGTGGACGAGGATCGCCCCCATCCCCAACCTCCGCCGCCTCAGTCGGCGCGGCTCAAGCTCACCCGCGTCCCCGGGCGCACCTTGCGGAAGAGGGTCGCGTCGCCCTCCACCCTCCCCAGAGGGTTCACCGGGCTCGCCGCCCGGGGTGCCTCGCCCCGGCTCGCGGGGGTGGGGCCGAAGAAGATGCAGAAGGCCCGACCCGGGGGCCAGAAGGCGACCTCCCCCACCTCCATCTCCTCCCTGGCCCCCGCCTCCGGCGAGGCCTCCAGGTCGATGGCAAAGTAGATCTCATCCCCCCACGTGTTGGCGGAGCCCTCGAGGGGAAGAGACTCCCAAAACTTCGCGGCGGTCGGCCCGTCGTTCAGCAATGCGGTGCCTTCCACCTCGCCCGCCTGGATCCGTATCCGGTTGGCCACCTTGGCGCCCTCCTCTGAGAGTTCCCCCCCTCCCCAGCAATCTAGCGGATGGCTTGAAACTGCCGCAAGCTCAGGACGGAGGGAGAGGGAGTGAGGCGCCACCGGAACTCTATCACGCCATCAGGGCGTGGCTGGCTCGCTCTACGGTCCCTTGACAGCGGGGGGGCTCCCGGCTAATTTGGCGAAAGGCCTGCCCGGTCGCTGTTTCCCTCAGGCTTGGCTTCGCGCACAATCTGAGGGGGCTGCTGTGTTTGCCAGGGGCGGTGGGGACTCAAGCCGACGAGGATTGGCGAGGGAGTTCGGCGGAGGCTCTTGAGGCAGGGGGGGGATGAAGGTCCTCCGGATCATCCCGGAGCGGTGCACCGGCTGCCAGCGGTGTGAGCTTGCCTGCTCGTATCACCTGACGGGCGCCTTCCAGCCCGCCAAGTCGGTGATCCGCGTCTCCCCATTCGAGCTCCACACCAGCTACTCCCCTTACACCTGCACCCAGTGCGACGAGGCCTGGTGCCTCACCGCCTGTCCGGTCGAGGCCATCACCATCTCGGCCGCCGGGGCGAAGGTGGTCATCCCGGACACCTGCGTGGGTTGCAAGCTCTGCACCATCGCCTGTCCCTACGGGACCATCTTCTACGAGCCCGAGAGCGCCAAGGCCATCAAGTGCGACCTGTGCGGAGGCAACCCCGCCTGCGCGGAGGTCTGCCCCACCGACGCCATCCAGTGGGTGGAGGCGGAGACGGAGGACTGGCTGGGCGAGTTCGC
>JBHIBR010000476.1:0-1578 GCA_046759145.1 Nitrospinota bacterium
TGGACGAGGGGCGGGGTCGAGGTACGGCGGACGTCCGAGGCTGTGGCGGGCCCTTGGGCCTCGACCGTCTCGGTGGAGCGGGCCCGACTGGGGATGATCACCACTGTGCCCGGCAACAGGCGGCGGGGGTGGAGGGAGCTGTTCAGCTCCAGGAGGGCGGCCAGGGAGACCCCGTAAAGGGCAGCAAGGTCCGAGAAGGTATCGCCGGGCTGGATGGTGTGGCGACGCCCGATGAGGTACACCGTTCGCCCCGTCCCCGGCAAGCGAGCCAGGAGCTCCGAACCCCGGCCCTCGGGGACGCGGATGGAGTAGTTTCTGCCGGGCGGCGTGACCGACCGCCGCAGGGCCGGGTTGAGGTCCAACACCACCTGGAGAGGGACCCCCGCCGCCCGGGCCACTGCGCTCAGCCGTGCGGGGCGGGGCAGGGGAACGGTCTCAAAGCGCAGGGGGGTCTCTGGCTTCACATCCCCGAAACCGTAGCGCGCCCGATCCTTAGCGATCAGCATGGCCGCCATGAATTTGGGGACGAACTTGCGCGTCTCCCAAGGGAGGTGGCGGGTGCGGACGAGGCGCCACAGGTCCCGCGTCCCCGCCCGCCGTATCCCCGCCAGCACCCGCAGCTCTCCCGCGTTGTAAGCTGCGAGCGCCAGCTCCCAGGAGCCGAGAATGGCGTGGAGGCTCTTGAGGTAGCGGGCCGCGGCCCGGGTGGCCTTGACGGGGTCGCGGCGCTCATCCACCCAGAAGTCCACCCGGAGGCCATACTTGCGCGCTGTGCCCCGGATGAACTGCCACAGGCCGCTGGCTCCCGCGCGAGAGTATGCCCGGGGGTTGAAGCCGCTCTCGATGAGGGCGAGGTAGAGCAGATCCTGCGGGAGGCCCTCCTCCTTCAAGATGCTGCGGATGAGCTCCGCATACCGGCCCATGCGGCCGAGCCAGAAGGCGAACTGCTTGCGCCCGGGACCTTGGTAATGGGCGAGCTGCTGCCGCACCCAGCGGTTCATGACCACGGGCATGTCGAAGGGGGGCTCCGCGGGCTTGGCCGCCGGGAGGGGTGGTCGCTCCGGCTTTGCCCTTTCGAGGACGGGCGGCACGCGAGGACCCCCCTCGGGCAGGGGAGCCGGCCGCTCGGGCGCCGCACTGGGCGCAGGGGGTTTCTCCTCCGCCGGGGCTATGGGCCGCTCCGGGCGCGGCAGCGAAAGAGGGGGGAGGAACTCGGGCGGGGGTTCCACCGGGGGGGCTAGGGTGGTCCGTAGCTCCTCGTGAAGGGGGGGCTGCGGTGCCCTAGCCTCCGGAGCAAGGGGCTGAGGCACGACGCGGTCGGCCACGCGGTAGTTGTAGTTAGCGCAGCCTCCTATCAGGAAGAACAGGACGCCCGCCGCCGCCAGCCATCTCCCTCCCCTCATAGCCCCTCCTGCCAGCAAGAAAGTTTCCCGTCTGTGGGCGGAGCAACTTCTGCCGCAGGCAACTATTATGGCTGGTGCAGCTAGCCTCGTCTCCTATACCGAATAGATGGGCGCCTGTCAAGCCTCTGTTCAGCACCTGTTCAGGGGGCGACGCCCGCGCCAGAGGCGGGCACCC
>JBHIBR010000477.1:0-1577 GCA_046759145.1 Nitrospinota bacterium
GCTCCTGAGCCTGGAGGAGGCGGCCTCTCTCGTCCCCGAGGGCGCCCTCCTGGGAATGGGCGGCTTCACCATCGGACGCTGCCCCATGGCCTTCACCCACGCCCTCATCCGGCGGGGCGTGGGGGGCCTCACCCTCACGGGCACCAACCTCTCGCTCCCCGCCGACCTCCTGATCGCGGCGGGCCAGGTGGCGGGGGTGGACGCGGGGACGGTGTCGCTGGGCAAGGCGGGCCTGGCCCATAACTACCGGCGGGCGGCGGTCCGGGGGGAGCTCCGGCTCGAGGACAACTCCCACCTGGGCATCATCAGCCGCTTCCTGGCGGGAGAGATGGGGGTCCCCTGCATGCCGGTGCTCGCGAACCGGGGAACGGACATCGAGCGGGCCAAGCTCAGGGCGCAACCCCCTTCGGCCGCCCTCATCCCCAACCCCTTCGCCGGGCGGGGCGGCCCAGGCGAGATGCTCCTCCTCCCCGCCCTCCGCCCCGACGTGAGCGTCCTCCACGTCCAGGAGGCCGACCCCGAGGGGAACGCCCGCATCGAGGGTTGCGCCTTCGGCGAACTGGAGATGGCCCGGGCGAGCGGGCGGGTGATCCTGACGGCCGAGCGCATCGTCGAGAACGAGGTCTTCCGCCGCGAGCCCGGCCGGGCCAGCCTCGCCCACATCCACGTCCACGCCGTCGCCGAGGCCCCCTGGGGGGCGCACCCGACGGGCGTGTATGCCTGCTACCAGCACGACCGGGAACACCTGGCCGACTACCAGCGCCGGGCCCGCCGGGGGGGAGCGGCCATGGAGGAGTACCTGGAAAGATACGTCTACGGCGTGAACACGTGGGAGGCGTATCTCTCCCGCGCCCTCACGCCCGCCCGGAGGGTCGCCCTCGCCCGCGAGGCCCGGGAGGTGATGTGAGGATGAGAGGCTACACCTCCCAGGAGCTCATGACCGTGGCCGGAGCCCGGGAGCTTCGGGACGGGGAGCTCGCCTTCATCGGCGGGGGCCTCCCGGTGGCCTCGGCCATGCTGGCCCAGCGGACCGGCGCGCCGAACCTCGTCATCATCTGCGAGACGGGCCCCATCGGCCCCGAGATCCTTCCCTCCCCCGGGTGCATCTCGGACCCCAAACTCTGGCACCGGGCCTCCCGCCACGGCACCCTGCGGGAGGCTCTCGCCTTCTTGCAGCAGGGGAGAGTGGACGTGGGTTTTCTCACCGGCGCCCAGGTGGACCGCTACGGAAACCTCAACAGCACCGTCCTCGCCCCCGGCACGCCCCAGGAGGTCCGCTTCGCTGGGAGCGGCGGGGCGAACGACATCGCCTCTCTCGCCCGGCGCACCCTCATCATCCTCCGCCACGAGCGAAGGCGCTTCCCGGAGCGGGTGGACTATGTGACTTCGCCGGGATTCCTCGATGGGCCGGGCGCGCGGGCGCGGGCGGACCTCCCCGGCAAGGGCCCCTCGCGGGTCATCACGGACCTGGGGGTGATGGATTTCGACCCCGAAAGCTGCGCCATCCGCCTCCGCCAGCTCCACCCGGGCGTGAGGGCCGAGGAGGTCCGGGAGCAGACGGGCTTCGACCTCCCCGC
>JBHIBR010000478.1:0-1567 GCA_046759145.1 Nitrospinota bacterium
TTCATCACCTCGGGGCGGTTGAGGGTGATGGTGGCAATCCGGTCCCGTTTCTCACAGAGCACACCGGCCATGGCGATCCCCCCTCCACGGATGCGGCGGCCCGCCCGAGGGCGCGCGCCGCCTGCTTCGCCGACCGGGCCCCTCCCGGGAGCCGAGGGGCCCGGAACCCCGCCTTCCACCTTACCGCCGGGATGGCCCCTCCGCCACCGCGGAAGAACCCATGACGAGGCGGTGGCAGCCGACCCGAAACCTGTCCGCATGGCCCGCCAAGGCCCCCAACGAGCTCGCAAGAAATGGCACACCCCCCTCCCCTTCCCCCTGGGGCGAAAGGCGGCCCTGCGTCCCATCGCAAGGAGGTTTGCCTTTTGAGAAGCGGCCAAAATACCATCAGATCCCGGACGATAGAGCCCCCTGGCCAAGCCGGGCCGGCGGATTCTCGCTCCTCGAGGGGACCGGCGCCGCGGGGGGCGCCCCGGAGGGAGACACCATGGCTGAGCCCGAAGTGAGGTTCCCGCGCTTCTCCGACGCCGAGATGGCCCGACGCCACGGGCTGGTGCGCCAGCTGATGGAAGAGCGCGCGCTGGAGGCGCTCCTCGTCCACGGCGGTTCGGGCGCCGGAGCGGGCGTCCACTGGCTGACCCACTACCCTTCCCCCCGACCCTGCTGGCTCATCCTCCCGCGGGAGGGCGCCATGACGCTCTTCCTCCACTTCTTCAACCACATCCCCTGCACCCGGGCGATCACCCAGCTGGGGGACATACGCTGCTATCACCCCTCGGCGCCCCTGGCTGTGGCGGGCGCGCTCCGGGAGAAGGGACTCGAGGCCGGCCGGGTCGGCGTGGTGGGCCTCGCGACCACCATCCCGCACGCGCAGTTCGAGCGCCTGAAGGCCGAGCTGCCCCGCGCGCACTTCGAGGACGTCTCGGGGCCGTTCCACGCCTTGCGGAAGGCGCGCAGCGAGGAGGAGCTGGCCTGGTTCCGCGAGAGCGCCCGGCTCACCGACGCCACCTGCGAGGCCCTGGAGGCGCACATAAGGCCCGGGCTGAGCGAGTTCGACCTGAGCCGCATCATCCACGACGCCTTCCTGCCCGAGGGCGGCCAGCTGGGCATTCATTTCTTGTCCACCACCCCCATGGCGAACCCGGCACGGCCGGTCCCCTGGCAGTACCCGACGCCGCGGAGGCTGCGGGCGGGCGATGCGGTCATCGCCGAGATCACGGTGAGCTACTGGGGCTACGCGGCGCAGATCCACCGCCCCTTCGCGGTGGCGCGGGCGCCGACGCCGCTCTACCAGGCGCTCTTCGACGCCGCCCTCGAATGCTACGAGCGGGTGCGCGCCATCGCCAAGCCGGGCACCACGAGCCGGGAGATCGTGGACGCCACCGCCCTCATCGAGGAGCGAGGCTTCACCGTCTTCGACAGCCTGTTCCACGGCGAAGCCGGCCGAAACCCCGAGCTGGGCACTCGTACCTCCGCCCACGCCTTCGAGGAGTATGTGCTTCAGGAGAACGAAGTGGTGGTGGTGCAGCCCAACCCCATGACGCCCGACGGCCGGGCGGGCCTCCAG
>JBHIBR010000479.1:0-1560 GCA_046759145.1 Nitrospinota bacterium
CTCCCACGGCTGCCGGAAGTCAGCCGACGTCCAGGCCCGCCGGGCCGCGCGGGAGCGGGAGAGGAAGGCGAAGGAGGGGACCAAGGGCTGAGCTCAGCCGGCGAGGCCCAGCCAGGCCGCCTCCAACGCTCCGAGCAGCAGGCCGAGGGCGGCTCCCGCCCACTTGATGTAGCGGAGCTGCCGCCCCGAAACCCGCCACACCAGGCGCTCCAGCTCCCCCAGGTCCATGGCGTCGAGCTTCTCCCGCACCAGCTGCCTCACGTCCATCCCCTCGGCCGCCCGGGGGCCGTACTCCTGGAGAACCCGGTCCACCTGGCGGACCACGTGCTTGCCCAGGAAGAGCTTGGCCTCGAAGCGGGCCGCTTCCGGGACGCGCAGGGGGGCCAGTTTCTCCTCCACCATGTCGTCCACCGCCTCCACGAGCGTCCGCTTCAGGGGGGAGCGGCGGAGGAGCTCCACCAGCTCCTGGGAGGTGAGAAGCTCTCGGGCAACCGCCTCGCCCACGGCCTCGGCGAGGCGGGGCTTCTCCTTGGGGATGAGCCCTGGGGTGAGGGGGAGGCGGATTCCTCCAAAGCGGACCTCCCGCCTCGGGCGGAAGAGCATCCAGATGGCAACGGCATTGGTGAAGTAGCCGATGAAGGCCCCGGCGAGGGGGAGGAGCAGGGCCCGCAACCAGGGCTCGCTCACGCCTGAGGCCCTAGCGTCCGGGGCCGGGGCCGGGGGCGGGGGCGGTGCCTTCGGGGCGCAGTTCCCGGACGAAACTCTCCCGGTCCAGCGCTCCCAGCACGTAGGCGAGCTCGAGGCGGCGCAGTTCCCGACACCTCCTTCGGTCGGCCCCCTCCAGGGCAAGGGCGAGGGCGCGGGCGGCCTCTGGGTCGCGGATGAGGGAGCGCTGGTGGTGGCGGAGAAGATGGCGCCCCGCCAGGAGGAGGCCCGCCGCGAGCGGGAGGGAGAGGAGGAGCCCCTTGGGGCTCAGGGCTCCTCCGACTTTCCAGAGAAATTTCACCCGGTTTCCTCCTCGGGTAAAGCTCCGCTCACCGCGTTCCTCTCTCGCTGGAACTTACGGTAGAGGGCGAGCACCCGGCGGACATACGTGCGCGTCTCCCGGAAAGGGGGGACGCCCCTGTATTGCCTCACCCGGCGGGGGCCCGCGTTGTAGGCCGCCAGGGCCAGGACCAGATTTCCATCGAAGCGGTCCAGGAGGCGACGGAGGTAGCGGATTCCAGCCTCCAGGTTCTCCTCCCGGTCCCACGGGTCTCGCACGTTCATCTCGCGGAGGGTGGCAGGCATGAGTTGCATGAGTCCCCTCGCCCTGCGGGGAGAGCGGGCAAGCGGGTCATTGCCCGACTCTACCTCCGCTACGGCGCGGATGAGAAGAGGGTCCATCCCGTAGAGCCGGGAGAAGCGGGCGATCTCCTCCCAGCTCTCGTCCGCCCCCATTCCCTGAGCCCCGGTCTGGATTCCCTGGGGGGGCCTATTGCTCTGCGCTGTAGGGGACGGGGCGCGCGCGGGGCGGGCGGGGCGGGGGGGGGGGGGGGGGGGCGCCCAGCCCCGGCGGCA
>JBHIBR010000480.1:0-1548 GCA_046759145.1 Nitrospinota bacterium
GGATGCCACCTGCCCGCTGGTGGCGCGGGTGCACGGCATCATCCGCAAACACGCCCGGAAGGAGTACGACACCATCATCATCGGCGAGGAAGGCCACCCCGAGGTCAAAGGGCACCTGGGTTACTCCGAGGGCCGGGGCTATCTGGTCAAATCGGCGGAGGACGTGGAAAGGCTCCCTCCGCTTGAGCGCGTCTGCGTGGTGGTCCAGACCACGGTCAACATGGGCGAGTTCGACCGGATCGTGGAGGCGATCCGGCGCAGGTATCCCCACGCCGAGGTGTTCAACACCATCTGCGACGCCACCGAGGAGCGCCAGGTGGAGGCGCGCGAGCTCGCCCCCCAGGTGGACCTCATGGTGGTAGTGGGGGGCCGCAACAGCGGCAACACGAAGCGTCTCGTGGAGGTGTGCCGGGGACAGGGGACGCCCGCCGTCTTGGTGGAGACGGAGGATGAGCTCGACCCCGAGTTCCTCCGCCGCTTCCGGTTGGTCGGCGTCACGGCGGGGGCCTCGACGCCCAACTGGATGATCCGCCGCGTGGTGGAGCGGATCGAGTCCATCCCCAGCGGCGGGTTCTCGGCGAGGGAGTGGCTCCTGGGGCTGCTCAGGCTCTCGGCCCGCTCTCACCTCCTGCTCGCCCTCTCTGCTCTCGGGGCTTGCTACGCCACCTTGCGACTCCAGGGCCTCCCCATCCGCTGGCCTTACTGGCTTCTGCCCGCGCTCTTCCTCTTCTCCGCCCACACCCTGAACCGCTACACCGGGCTCGAGGCCGACCGATACAACGAGCCCTCCAGGGCCCTCTTCTATGAGCGCTACGGGAAGTACCTGCTTCTGGCCAGCGGGGCGACGGCCCTCGGAGCGCTTGGGGTGAGCGCCTCGCTTTCTTGGGTGGCCTTCGCTTTCTTGCTGGTGGCGTACGCAGGGGGGGTTTTCTACAGCTTGCGCCTTGAGCCCCGCAAGCTCCGCCTGGGGCGCGTGATGGACTTCCCCGCCTCGAAGACCATCGTGCTGACGGCCGGATGGGCGCTCGTAGTGGTGGGCTTCCCGCTCCTGCTGGAGCCCGTCCGCACACCGGGGGGCACCGTCCTCGCCTTCGCCTTCGTGCTGGGCCTCTCCTTTTTCCGCTCGGTCTTCTTCGAGCTGCGCGACATCCAGGGCGACCGCATCGTGGGCAAGAAGACGGTGCCCATCCTCCTGGGCATCAGGCCGACGGAGCAGAGCCCGGTCACCACCAGGCGGACGGAGCGGCTCCTGTGGGCGCTCGCCTTCGTGCTGGGGGTGGGTCTGCTCGCGGGCGGGCTCTCGGGGTGGGCCCCTTCGCTTGCCGCCGGGCTCTCGGTGAGCGTGCTCTACGCCGGGGCTTACCTCTTCCTCTACCAGCGCCGCGTGCTGGCCCAGCGGAGCCTGGGCGAGGTGGTGGTGGAGGGCCAGTACCTCCTTGCGGCCCTCGTGGCGTTTCTCTGGCCCTCCTGAGTGGGCCTCCGGGAAAACTCGCAACCTTGAGGCCAACCGGGGCCTCGGCCTAGAGAGAGGCCGTCTCGGGCGGGACG
>JBHIBR010000481.1:0-1548 GCA_046759145.1 Nitrospinota bacterium
TTCCACGAGGGCTTGCGGGGAGACCTCCAGGTGCTCACCACCCGGATGTTCCTGGAAGAGACCGCCCGGGAGGAGGAGGAGCGGATGCTGCGAGATTCGCTCCCCGTCGCGGCCGAGCTCATCCGCACCCTGCGGCCTCACTTGACCGTGTTCGGCTGCACCTCGGCGGGCTCCCTCTGCGGGATGGAAGGGGACCGGAGGATCCTGCGCGAGCTCGGGGAGAAGACGGGCGGGCCCGCCGTCAGCATTCTCTCCTCCCTGGAGGAGGATTTTTCCGAGCTGGGTGTGCGGCGGTTGGCCGTATTCACCCCCTACGTGGAGGAGCTCAACCGCACCATCCGCCAGAGCCTGGAGGAGGGCGGCTACGAGGTGCTCTCCATCGACGGGATGGGCATCCGGGAGAACATGGCCATCGGCCGGGTCCGCCCGGAGGAGATCGTGGCCTTCGCGCGGGAGCGCTTCCGGGCTGAGGATGCGGAGTGTCTTTTCTTCTCCTGCACCAACCTGGCCGCCGTCCGGGCGCTCCCGTTGCTGCGGGAGGCCTTCGACCTCCCGATCACCACGAGCAACCTGGCCGCCCTCCACGCCGTGGAGCGCCGCCTTGCCGCGCGGGCGGCAGGGGCAGCTTGAGGGGGAGAGCTATGGGTCCGCTGAAGGTGTATGGAACGGCCCTACAATCTCGGGCGGGCAGGAGAGGCCCATTGTGGGCCGCCGCCCTGGCCGGCCCACTTGGCATCGCCGCGACCCTGGCCTCCTCGATGCCGGCCGCGGGACAACCCCCAACCGGACCTTACTCTCCCTGGGGCATGCATTACATGTGGGGCGCCTGGGGATTCGGGATGATGATCCTGATGGCCATCTTCTGGATCCTCATCATCGTGGGCGCAGTGGTCGCGATACGCTGGCTTTTCGCTCAGTCTGCCAGAGGCCGGGAGGGTGGCCCGAGCACGGGGGAGGCGCCGATAGAGATCCTGAAACGAAGGTACGCCCGGGGAGAGATCGCCAAGCAAGAATTCGAGGAGATGCGGCGCGACCTTGAGGCATGAGGGCCCCCGGGCCCGGGAGGTGAAGGATGGTAGAGGTACAGTGCAAGGGGGTGGAGTACTACAAGGCTCCCGACGGTCGCACCGTGGCGCTCGTGATCCGTGATGGGTTCGACGACTACGCCGCCTTCCCCCCATACCTGTCCAGCGAGGCGGAGCAGGCCCACCTGCGGGAGGCGTACGCGGGATCGGACCCCGAGGAGGAGCGACAGACCAAGGCCCACATCACGGAGGACGAGCTCCCTCTCCAGATCGTGCTCCTCCGCCGCAAGCCCGGCGCGGTCACCAAACCCCACTATCACGTGGTGGACGAGCGCCCCCGCAACGCCACGCGCCACCAGATCATGCTCTGCAAGAGCGGGGCCCTCCGCATCGGCATTTACAGCAAGGAGGGCACCCACGTGGACACGGTGGACCTGGGGCCCGGTGACCTCATCTTGATGTACGAGGGCCACTCCATCGAGTTCCTGAAGCCCGGCACGCGGGCCGTGGAAATCAAGGAAGG
>JBHIBR010000482.1:0-1537 GCA_046759145.1 Nitrospinota bacterium
CCAGCGTCGGGTAGGTGGCGTTGAGCCACCACCGCGGTCCCGCGAAGAGGTAGTAGTTGAGCCCCAGGTGCGCCGCCAGGAGGACGACCGGGATCACCCCGCCCCAGAGGGCTCCGAGGGGGGGCAGCACCACCATGAGGATGACCCCCAGCAGGACGATGAGCCCGGCGTCGAAGAGGGGCGCCCACCACGGGCGGACCAGGAAGTCCCGCCGCAGGATGTTGTCGATGACGGTGGCGTGGATCTCCACGCCCGGCAGCGACTTGTCGAAGGGGGTAACGGAAAGGTCCTTTATGGCCGGGGCGGTGGGGCCGACGAGCACGATCTTCTCCCGGAAGGCGCTGGGAGGGGCCGCGTCCTGGCGGCCGAGGACGATGTCGGCGATGGAGTAGTGGGGGAAGGTGCGCCGGGGACCCAGGAAGTTGATGAGCATCTCCCCCCGCTCGTTGGTCGGCACCTCGAACTTCCCTCGCCCCAGGAGGGCCACCTTCTTCACCCCCTCCTCGCCGATCTGGAACAGGGCGTTGGCCCCCAGGTAGCGCTCCAGCACCCGGATGGCCAGGGGGGCAAAGAGGTAGTCCTGCTCGCCCGGGATCTCCACCATGTCGCGGTACTTGACGATGAGGGGATACCACCGGACGGCCCCGTCGCTGTCGAACTCCATGCTGAAGAAACCACCCCCCCGGGCGGCCCGGGAGAGGGGCTCGATGCTGGACTCCACGCCGTAGGCGCGCCTGAGGGGCACGCTCTTGAGGCTCACGCCGGGGTCCTTCTGGATCAGGCGGTATTTGGAGCTGCGGATGTTCTGAAGGGAGCGCCGGAGCTCCCGCTCGGGCAGGTGCTCGACACCGGCCCTGGACCGGTGGAAGAAGTAGCCCAGGATGACCCTCTGCGAGCGCTCGAGGGCGCGGGCGAAGATGCCGTCGTAGTCGGCCTCCCGGATGGCCTCATCCAGCATCTTGGCGAGGGAGGAGTTGCCGTCCGCCCCCGCCGAGGCCAGACGCCGCCTCATCTCCTTGAGGGTGAGGATCCCGCCGCTTGTGTCGGGCTCGGGGAAGGTCACGTCGTAGCCGACCACCCGGGCGCCGTAGGAGACCAGGCGGTCTACCAGCTGCGCCTGGATCTTCCGCGGCCAGGGCCAGCGCCCGAGCTGGTCCAGGCTCTTCTCGTCGATGACGGCCACCACCACCTCGGGCCCCGGCTCCTTCGGCCCCCGGATCTTGAAGCGCGCGTCGAGGGCCATCAGCTCGAGCCGCTGGGGGCGGTCGAAGAAGTAGGCGACCAGGACCAGGGCGGTCAGGCCGACCCCGATGACCAGCCGGTCCAGCCGGAAAAGCTCCGAAAACCACGCCGGCACGGCCACGACCTCCTAGAGACTGGTCACATGGGCGGGGGCGTTCGAAAGCGGGCGAAGCTCCCCTCAAGGAAAGCTCCACCCAGCCTTCTTGTCAACCCACCCACGCTCCCCACTCCACACCCCTCCGGGGAAACAGACCGGCCGAATCTGGTATCCTAGGAAGCGATGGTTTCTCCCTTT
>JBHIBR010000483.1:0-1537 GCA_046759145.1 Nitrospinota bacterium
CCATCAGCGCACCTCCGGGCCCGGGCCAGCGGGTTCGTGGTCCTCCATGGCCCCCAGGATCTCGGTGAGGCGCTCGATGTTGCGCCCCAGGACCTCCAGGTAGGCGTTCTGCTTCTCCATGAGGCCCACCAGGGTGTCCCGCTCCCGGGCCATCTGCCCGACGACCTTCTCCAGGGCCACCAGGCGGGAGGGGAGCTGGGCGTCCGCCTGGGCGATGAGGAGATCCGCCGTCTCGAGGCAGAGACCGGGCGGGGAACCGTTGATTTCCGTGGTCGCGTCGATGACCTGGCGGCCCCGGGTTTCTTCGTACCCCGGGAAGGGTTTCACGAGCTCCCCCGTGAGGAGGGGGACCTCCGCCTGGCGGGCCTTCCGATCGGGGATGGGCTCCGGGAGGGCGATCTGGATGTGCAGGGCCCGGGAGAGGCGGCGGCGGGCATCGAGGGCCCCCTGGTAGAGGATGTCGTTCAGCCGGGGGATGAGATCCACGTCGAAGGGGACCTTGGCGAATGACAGAAGGAGGGTGCGATCGTTGTAGAGCTGGGCCGTGGCGGGCCCGAGGTCCGTGCTGATGCGCCGGCGGTGGACCCGGACACCGTTGGCGAGGGCGTAGGTCTTGAGCGCCGGTCCGTTGGATTCCAGGACGCGGAAGCGGAAGCGGGCCCCCTCGACGAGGCGGTAGCCGGGGTCGGGGATACGGCCCGCGGGGTCCGGTTCGGGGGGGGGTGTGGGGTATTCCGGCTGACCCCTCTGTTCAGAGGGTGTGGGGTCTTCCCACGCCTGGG
Organism: Nitrospinota bacterium; assembly: GCA_046759145.1. GTDB lineage: Bacteria > UBA8248 > UBA8248 > UBA8248 > JBHIBR01 > JBHIBR01. The sequence goes on from JBHIBR010000483.1 coordinate 783, forward strand.
CATTCGGACCCCGTCGATAGGTCCCGAAGGCCTGATCCGTGAGGATGATAGCCTTTGCCTTCTTAAGTTTCTGTACATGATGACGGTACTTGTCCACGCTCCAGCCGAGCGTGCGACAGACCCGCTTCCGACCCCAGCCCTCGAGGAGAAGATGGAGGAGGATGCGGGTATCCTTGTCCTTTCGGGGGGACGGCACGTTACCCCCCGGGTGTGGGGTATAGTGTGGGGTATTCAGTTGAAGAAGAGTTGAAGATGAGATCCCACACCTCGAAATCGAGGGCAGCGGGACTCCATCGGGGGAGTCTCAGAGGAACCACCTGAACTGTCGAAGGATCCACCAGTCCATCAGGAGGCCGAGGGCGATGATGGAAAGAGCCGCGAGGGAGAGGCCGATGGCGACTATGAGGAAGCCGGTCAATGAGCGTCCACTCCCCGACAGACTCCTCGATGGTGACTTTCACAATAGCTGCCCAGGCAGATGGCTTCCTTGGAGCAATAGGGCCATTTGCACTGGATTGCCTCTATGACAGCCTTGACATAACCGCCGATCATCGCTCCCTCTCCGGGATGGTCACGTTGATGCACTCACGATGGTCCCAATCAAGGAGGCAGAGGGGGCAGAAGGTCCGGGAGCCGCTGATGATTCTCAGGAGTGCAGCCTCCGTGTCATTCTCCACCCCCAAAAAGAGGGCGGGCCGAGGGGGCGGCCCGCCAGCGTCTCCGGGGAGAGATGTTCAGTGGAAAGTCACCCGAGA
>JBHIBR010000484.1:0-1528 GCA_046759145.1 Nitrospinota bacterium
GGACCACTTCCGCACCGGCCTCCACGGCGGCCAGGGAACTCGCTACGCCCAAGCCCAGGTCGTTGTGGGTATGAACCTCGAGGGGAACATCCACCTCACGCCTGAGCTCGCCGACGAGGAAGGCCATGGCCCGGGGCAGCGTGCTGCCCGTAGTGTCCACAACGCAGACGGAATCGGGCTTTGCCCTCTCGACCACCTCTCCCACCAGCCGCTTCAGGAAGGAGAGCTCCGCCCGGGTGGTGTCGAAGGGGAAGAAGTTGACGAAGAGGCCCTTGTCTTTGGCGTAGCTTACGGCCCGCACGCTCCTCTCTATGATGTCCTTCTCGCTCCACTTGGTGTACTGGTATTTCAGGCGGGGGACCCCGCTGGGCACTTCAACAACGGCGCCCGAGACTCCGCACTCGATGGCACGATCGATATCCTCGGGCATTGCTCGTGAGAAGACCATCACCCTCGCCCTGAGGCCCAGGGAGGAGATCTCCTTTATCGCCTCGGCATCCTCCCGGGAGACGGCCGGCATGCCGGCCTCTATCCTGTCCACGCCGACCTCATCCAGCATGCGAGCTATCGCTACCTTTTCTTCTTTGCGGAAGACGACACCGGGAGTCTGCTCCCCGTCCCTGAGCGTGGCGTCGTGGAGGGCCACCCTGGAGGGCAGAGAAAGGCCGGCCCGCACCTCCTCGTGGTAGTTGAAGGGGCTCACCCACCACTCTTTCGTATCCCAGGACATCTCCCGCCTCCTTTTTCCGCTCCGAAAACTCCGGACTTAATTGGATGAAAGGGCCGCTCCCCCTTGGGAACCCTCAGGGCATTTTCCGCACAGACCCCCCGAGACCTCCCGCAAAATCTTGCGCCCATCCTAGCGGGGAGAGGCGGGGGCAGCAAGCGGGAGCGCAGGCGGTTGGAGAAAGGACCCCCGGGCTCGCCACCTCGCCAGGGACGCCGGCCATGGGCGCAGATAGCGCCCCGCCAAAATCGGGTCCATCTATGATAAGCTAGGTAGGAATTTAGCGGGCCGCGAGTGTGCCCGGAGGGAAACGTTGGAGAAAGGAGAGCAAGCATGGTTCGGGGCGACTACGGAGAGATCGCCGGGCCGCGGGCGCGGACGGCGGTCGAGGAGCGGGCGGCGGCCTTCCTGCGCCAGGTGTATTGGTGGATGACGCTGGGCCTCGCCCTCACGGGCATCGCGGCCTGGGCGGTGGTGGGGGTACCGGCGCTCCAGAGGCTGATCCTGGGCAACCTGTGGGTCTTCTACGGGCTCATCATCGCGGAGCTCGTCCTCGTGTTCACCCTGAGTGGGCGGGCCATGGGGATGAGCGTCGGGAAGGCCGGAGGTATATTCCTCCTCTACAGTGTGCTGACCGGCCTCACCCTCTCGGTCATCCTGCTGATCTACACCGCGAGCTCGGTGACGCAGGTGTTCTTCATCACCGCGGCCACCTTCGCCGCGACGAGCCTGTGGGCTTACACCACGAAGAGGGACCTCTCCTCCTGGGGGAGCTTCCTCTTCATGGGGCTCATCGGGATC
>JBHIBR010000485.1:0-1527 GCA_046759145.1 Nitrospinota bacterium
TCGCCGGGCGGGCTGGGACCTTGCGGGGTCCGCGCGGAGGAGAGCATCGCCTCCGTCTGGAACGGCGCCGGGACCGGGCGGCGGCTGAGATTGCGGGCCAAGAGCGGCCGGGCCTCTACCGCCTGGAGCTCCCCTCGGGGGCCTTCCTCTACGCCGTCAATCCCCCGCCGGAGGAGTCGGACCTTCGGTCCCTTCGGCCCGAGGAGCTGCGGCAGAAGCTCGAGGGCATCCCGGTGAGCGTGCTTCCCTATCGGGGCGGAGCGGAAGGGCTCGAGGATATCGGCCGGGCTCGGACGGACCTGGCCCCCTGGCTCATCCTGGCCCTGCTGGGGATGCTGGCGGTCGAGAGCTGGCTCGCCAATCAGGCGTGAGGGAGGCGCGCGGAGGGGCGGATAGAGGGGGCGGTCCTCGGTCGCCTGAGGGCCGAGAGGCGATTGTGATAGACTATACGGGCGGACGAGGAGGGGTGGACCGCGGCGGCGGCCCAGCCCCGGGGGGAGGCGCCAGCACCACAGGGAGGAGGGAGAGATGGAGCGCAAACGACATCTCGGGGCCCTGAGCATTCTGGTGATGGGAGTTCTCTTCGGGCTGGCTCCGCTCGCGGCCGCCCAGGGGGATCCGATTAAGGTGGCAGATGGGGTTCGGTACCTGAGCACTGGGGTGGGGCAGGACATCCGAGCCCGCGCGCGCTCTGACTTACCTTTGAAGCTCGTCTTCGCGAATCCCGAGGGGAAATATTACGCCTACGTCCACGTGCGGATTACCGACCTGGCCACCCGCAAGACGGTGACCATCGAGTCGGAGGGGCCCTGGCTCTTTGTGGACCTTAAGCCGGGCACTTATTCCGTGGAGGCCTCGGTGGGGGAGGCACGGAGTTCCATCAGCGTCGAGGTGGGCAAGAAGCAGCGGGTGGTCATCCTGCGCCTGCGCCCTTAGGCGCGGAGGGCAAGTCGCCCCCTCCGGGGGCGGGCTCCCGATTCTTTCCTCGCCAGGACCGAACCGAAAGCCTCAGGGGACCAGGCTGCCCGCAGGGCAGAAAGGTGCCCTTCCAGCCACATCCCCTCAGAAGGAGGTGCGGCCGAGCCCGCGCGAGACCGCCCAGAGCAGCCCTTCCAGGTCAGCCGCTTCACAGAGCAAGTCACAGTGGGGCGCGTAGGAGGGAAGCGCCGAATCGCCCTACCCCCACTCCGCTCGCGGCTCCGGCACGAGCCACACGGCCCGCCGCACCACCCCCTTGAGTTCCTCCAGCGCCCAGGGGCAAGGGTCGAAGCGGTTCGTGCGGCCATCGCCCAAGATGAGCAGAAGGGTGTTCTTGCGCGCGCGCCTTCTCTCCCGCTTCAGCACCTCGAAAAAGACGCGCCCGTAGTCGCTCAGGGCCAGGAGGTTCAGCTCGGGCAAGCCCCCCGCCAGGCGCTCGAGCACCTCCGCCCGGGCCGGCGCGCGGGCGAGCTGGGCCAGCAAGTGGCTCGCCTCCACGGGTCGGTCCACGAAGAAGTAGGCCCGCATATCGCGGAAAGGCCTTGTCAG
>JBHIBR010000486.1:0-1526 GCA_046759145.1 Nitrospinota bacterium
CTCGCAGGCGTCCAGGAAGACGCGGCTCGTCTGGGAGAGGGTGCGCGCCCGGAGGAAGTACTGGCGCATGAGTCGCTCGCCGGCCGTGGCGCTCTCCTCATTGCAGTAGCCGAGCGCGGGGGCCACCTCGGCCTGGGCGTCGAAGGTGAGTACTTCCCGCTTGGCCCGGGCGCGGAGGTGGAGCTCGTTTCGCACCCGTAGCAGGAAATCGTAGGCCGCCTGGGCCTCTTCCGCGTCCTCCTGGGAGAGGAGCCCCTCGCGGACCAGGTCGGCCAGCTCCCCGGAGCCGAACAGCGCCCGCCCCGCCCACAGCATCAGGTGGAAGTCCCGCAACCCTCCGGCGCTCTCCTTCACGTTGGGCTCCTGGACGTAGACCGAGGGGTCCCAGAGCTGGTAGCGTTCGTTCCGCTCCCGCAGACGGCGGTTGAGGTAGGAGCGGCGGCCGCTCGCCCGAAGGTGCTCGGCGAACCGCTGCTCGAACTCGCGGTAAGCCTCCGCATCCCCCGCCACCAGGCGGTGCTCCAGCATGGAGGTCTCCGACTGGAAATCCGCCCGGGCCATCTTGATGCACTCGGCATAGGTGCGGGCGCTGTAGCCGATGTCGAGGCCCGCATCCCAAAGGAGGTAGAGGACGCGGGTGACCCACGCCTCCAGGGCGGCGGTGCGGCGGGGGAAAACGAACAGCAGGTCCACGTCCGAGGCGGGGGAGAGCTCCCCCCGGCCGTAGCCCCCGACGGCCACCATGGCGCAGGGGGCCCGCGCACTCGCCTCCCCCCGGGAGCGCTCGGCGAACCCCCACAGCGCCCCCAGCACCGAGTCCATGAACCGCGTGCGCCCCCAGACCAGGGCGAGCCCACCCGCCCCTTCCCGGTGGGCTCGGGCCAGCAGATCCTGGCCCTGCTGGAGGGCGGCCTTGACCTGGGCGATCAGGGCGGGGCGCGCCTCCGGGGAGAGGCCCTCGCACGCCGCCCGCAGGCGGCCCTCCAAGCCGCAGAGCGCGTCGAGTGCGGAGGGGAACATGGGTGGGAGAGGGGCGGAGGCTATAGGGCGTCGCGGCCGCGCTCCCCCGTGCGGATGCGAACGCACTCGTCTACGGGGGTGACGAAGATTTTCCCATCGCCGATCTTGTCCGTCCGGGCGGCGCTGGCGATGGCCTCGACGATGGCGGGTACCTTCTCCTGCTCGGCAAGGATCTCGATCCTGACCTTGGGCAGGAAGTCCACCACGTACTCGCTGCCCCGGTAGAGCTCCGTGTGGCCCTTCTGGCGGCCGAATCCCTTCACCTCGGTGATGGTCATCCCCGCGACCCCGACCCGTCCGAGGGCTTCTTTGACGTCGTCCATCTTGAAGGGTTTGATGATTGCCGTGATGAGCCGCATGGGGGGGCCTCCTTCCCGCGAGCACCTTTCGCAAGTGGTCTATTGGATTGCGACTATACCACCGTGCCTTCAGGGGGGTCAACACGCTTTCCCTCGACGCCGCCGGGGCGGCCTGCCCTTTCGGGATGTCCCCCTCCCGGGCTCGAA
>JBHIBR010000487.1:0-1523 GCA_046759145.1 Nitrospinota bacterium
GGCTCGATCAGCACAGCCTGCCGAGGATCCCGCGGGAGAGTCTTCACCGGATGCTTCTCTGAAGCGGCTTGTCAAGCGCAAAGTGTATCCCGTTGACGCCCTCCTCTTCCTGAGAATAGTTTGACCTCGTCACTCCATGCTCTCTCCGCGAGGTGCTTCATCCTTCTCTTCGCGCTGTCCGTGGCGAGCTCGGCTCGCCGGCGCATGATGGAAGATTCGATGGGGCGGTGGCGCCATCTACAGCACGGCTCTCGACGTCAGCCAAGCATCGGTTCGCGCTCACCGGGCCCCGCCTTGTCCCTCAGCAGAGAGATCCGTTCCACACCGTCGTAATCCCCTGCACCCCTCAAGCGGCGTGCTGGGCGGCACCCCCCCGTCGGAGCTTGTCTGGATCGTACTCTGTCCGATCCCGCCACATGGCGTAGAGGATCCCCGCCAGACGCCGGGCGAGGGCGACGGCCGCGATCTGCTTCCCTCGGCGGTGGCGAATCCCCTCGGCCCACTCCCGCAGCGGGGCAGTGTCGGGCTTCTTCCGCCCTCCGAGAATCGCCCACGCGGCCTCCACCAGGAGCCAGCGCGTGCGGCTGTTGCCGACCTTCGTGATGCGGCCCCGGCGCTGGGTCTCGCTCGAGCTCCACTCCCGCGGGACCAACCCCAGGTAGCTTTGCACCTGGTGGGCGCGCCGAAACCGCCGCACGTCATCCACCGTCGCCACGAAGGACACGGCCGTGACCGGTCCCACCCCGGGGACCGTGGTGAGCCGCTGGAGGACCGTATCAGCATGGACGAGGGCGGCGAGCTGCTCGTCCAGCGCTTTGATCTGTTCATTTACGGGGGCAAACAGTTTCAGCAGTGGGGCGATCTCGGCTCGGAGGGATGCAGGCGCCTCCAGTTCCGCCACCCGCGCGAGGAAGGTGTCCGCCGCGCCGCTTCTGACCCGAACCCCTTCCCGGCGCAGGAGCGCCCGGCTCAACCCGATCCACCGGGCCCGGGTCCGGACCACCCCTTCTCGGACGCCCAGGAGGGCCCGGAGAGGCCGGCGCTCCTCGGAGGTCCGATGCGCGGGTTTATAGGTCCCGCTCTTGCACGCGTGGACCAGGGCCCGGGCATCCCGCCGATCCGTCTTGACCCGCCGGGTCCGATGGGCGTACATGGGCGCGTAGTTGGGGTCAGCCACAACCACCTCATGTCCGAGGGCCTCCAGGCACCGCGCTACCCACTCGCTCTCGGTGGCGGCTTCCAGGAGGACCCGGGCCCTTGGCCGGCTCCCGAAGACCTCGCCGAGCCGGGGGCGTTCCGTGCGAATCCGCTTTTCGACCAGCTCCCCGTCCTCCGTAAGGATTGCAATCTGGCTTTCCCTCTTCCCCAGGTCCATGCCAATATGCTCCATGGCTAGCCTCCCCCTCTGTCTTGCGGCTTTTGACCGCGTATTGGACTGTGGGGCCTATGATGCCACCACGCCGGAGCGGGGTGGCTAGCCGCTTCATACTATCTACAGCGCGGATGAAGCGCCGGTCAAGGGG
>JBHIBR010000488.1:0-1519 GCA_046759145.1 Nitrospinota bacterium
AAGGCGAAAAGGCCAAGGGGTGGTGCTCCGCACCGCCCTCCCCGCGGTGCGCCCCGCAGGCTAGCCGGCCCTGGGCGGCGGAAGCCAAGGGCCGCGCCCAGAATGCCAAGGCCCGCGAGCATGGAACCCACGCTCACGCCCAGCTATTCGGCGGCCACGAGGGACCCGAAGACCATGATGGTCTAGAAAGAACACACGATGAATGCTGCCAGGATCATCGCGGGGACGAAAAGGACGAGCCGCGAGAGGAGGTCTGCCCCCGCCGCAGGGAGGGTGGCGAAGCGACTCTTCACCCTCGCCGACTCTACTCCAATCAAAAAAAAAGGCCACCGTCCGGAGACGGGGCCTTTGGGCAGGACTGCTCGCCTCTGCCCCCAGGGCTCGATGCCAGGTGCGTCATCTGCGCCCCAGGGCTGGAGGCGAAAACCGCCCGGCGAAACTAGGCTGCGACTACCTCCTCCTCTTCTTCGCGGCCTTCTTCTTGGCGGCTTTCTTCTTCGCCACCTTTTTCTTGGCCCTTTTGGCGGCCTTCCTCACAGCCATGCCAAGGTCCTCCTTTCCCGGGCGGGACCCTCACGCCAACCGCACCTGGCATGCTCGCAACTCAGAAAAACTAACGGCGACCAAAAAGACCAATCAGTTCGTCTCATCAACCCGTTGGGGCGAACAAAATATTAGCCACTAGATGTGGTAAGTGTCAAGAAATTTTTCCAAAATATTTTTGCAGGAGAACGCAGCTCAAGATCGCGGCCTACGCACGCGCAATACATTCCTCCCCGCAGGAAGATGGGCAATGCGCGCCCATCCGTCCGAGTCGGTCTCCACATAGAGGCGCTCGCCCAGTTCCGTCTCCACTTCCACTGGCAGCCCCCCTGCGCCCTCGCCGCGGTGCTCCGCACGCAGGTTGAGTTCCCCTCCCCCGAGGTCCAACCACACCTTGTACTCGCCCAGCTCCAACTCCAGATTGGCGAATTGGGCCAACCCTCTCACCTCCATGCCAGAGGGGGCATCGGTCGAGGCGAACTCCGCAGCGAGCGGCGGCGCAAGGAGAGACTCCACAGCGCGACGCGCGCGCTCGGGGTCGAAGGTCGCGCCTCTCAAGGTCGCCAGCTCCCGCAGGGCGCTGGCGACGCGGTCTGCGAGATGGCGACGCCGCCTTTGCGCGAGGACGGCGGAAAGAGATTCAGGCAACACCCCCCCTTCGGCCGGCTCGCCCTCCCTCTCGCACTCTCGCAACCAGCGCAGCTCGTGCGCGCAATGCTCGCAGCCGGCCAGGTGCTGGCGGATTCGACCGGCCTCGCGCGCGGGGAGTTTGCCGGCGGCGAGGACAACCAGGCGCTCGGCCGGGGGGCAGTCCCAGCGAGGATCGCGGCGGTAGAGCTCGATGAAGGCCCGAACCAGTGCTCTCAGCTCCCGCTCGGGGCGACCACCCGGCTCCGCCCCACCCAAGCCCTGTTCCAAGTATGCGATCAGTTCTTCCGGACCCACGCTCACCTCACGCTCCCCGCTTCTCCGGGCC
>JBHIBR010000489.1:0-1516 GCA_046759145.1 Nitrospinota bacterium
GAGGGGGTCGGCGTGCCCAAGGCGAGGCCGGGACGGCGCAAGGTGAGGGCGAGGTGATGGCCAAAGCTGATTGGTTTGAAAAAGAGGCGGCGCGATTCGCAGAGCTTCGTGAAAAAACCATATCTGAGGCAAACTCAGCAGCCAAGATCCGCAAGGTGCCGCTACAGGCGGACCTCATGGGCTTGCTTGGGGGAATTTTTGGTCTGAGTTTTCTCGCAGCTCGAGGGTTCGCGGCCATCCTGGGAAAACTAGATGAGCTGCTAAGGCTGTCGAGGGGGGGCGGTTGATGAGGGGCTTTGTGCGCGGGATGAAGATCAAGGAGGAGAAAGACAACTTGGTGGCCGTCTTGACGGTGGAATCGGTGGACATCGACGCGGCGCTGAAGATGCTCAAGGGAAAGGGCGTCCTGATGCAGGCTTCGCAGTTGGAACTGCCCCCGCCGAAGGGCAAGAACCCGTGATAAACCACGCCCCCTTCTGCGTGCCCTGCGGCCAGTTCACCGAGCTGGTTCGGAACGGCGTGGTGATCTGTTTGGGGGGCGAGCCCGCCCTCTACCGGGTGGGGGACGAATACCGCTGCCCGGCCTGCGACCGCCTCACGGTGGCGGGTCTGGGCGCGCCCTTCCGGCGGGAGGAGGACTGGAGCCCGCTCTTCTCGGGGGTGTATCCGGTCGTGCTCTACGAGGACAAGGGGAGGAGGGGGTGAGGTGGCTCCCCGCGAGCATATGTGTGACCACGGGAATTGTGAGTATAGACGAACTGCTTGGGTCGTCTCTGGGAATGGGGAGAGGAAACGCTTTTGCTCCGCTTGGCACGCCGCCCTTTTCCTCAAAAGGCGGGCAGCAAGGGGTCGGGAATTGATTGGTCATTGCGCCTGCGATCAGTGCTTAGAGGAGGCACCCGCCCGAACGAGCGACTGAGTGACCATAGCTTTTAGACATCTCCTGCGGTCGGCTGGCTTGATGGTCGCCCTCATACTCGGTCCTGCCTCCGCCCAGGAAGAGAGCATCCCCGGTGTGCCGGATCGGTGTTGCGGCTACGCCGATTGCCGGGAGGCTGAAACGGCGCTCCTTTCGCTGTTCGACGGGAAGGCGCGGGTGGAGGTGGACGGCGTGACCTTCGAGGTGGAGCGCGGGAAGGTCGTGTGGTCGAACGGCGGTTGGTATTGCTCGCGGGATTTTCCGCCCGAGCTCTGCGCCGACAGACAACCGAGGGCGGAGTGCGCCAGGTGCGTGGTGGTGACGGCGGGGATGGTCGCACTCCCCGAGTTCTTGGTGATGGCGGCTCCCCCGGGGGCGAGCCCGCCCCTCGGTGTACCGACCCGCAAACTCCTCGTCCCGGCCCGGAGGGCGTGCGCGGAATGCCATCGCTAGGCGAGAAAATCCGCAGGCTCCGGCGGGCGAAGGGGTGGAGCCAGAAGGAATTGGCTGAGCGGGCGCTTCTCTCGCCCGAGACGGTGTATGCGGTGGAGAATGGGAAGAGGAAACCCTACCGCACGACCATCTGTCTGCTGGCAG
>JBHIBR010000490.1:0-1514 GCA_046759145.1 Nitrospinota bacterium
ACGTAGAGCTCGAAAGCGCGGAACTCCCTCTCGGCGATGATCCGCGCCACGCGGGTGAGCTCCCGGAAGCCGATGATGTAGGCCAGCGAGGTATCCATGAAGAGGATGATGAAGCGCGTCACGAGGCTCGGGGCCATGTTCCGGATGGCCTGGGGGAGGATGACGTGGCGCAGCGTCCGGAACTGGCTCAGGCCGGTGGAGCGGGCGGCCTCGAGCTGCCCCGCCGCGACGGACTGGATCCCCGCCCGGACGATCTCGGCCAGGTAGGCCCCCTCGAACACGGTGAAGGCGATGAGGGCGCTGGTGAAGTCGTCCAGGGGCCGCCCCGCAATAATGGGGGAGACGAAGTAGAACCAGAAGATGACCATGATGAGGGGCACCCCCCGGATGACCTCGATGTAGAGGCGGACGGGGTAGTAGAGGAGAGGGTTTCGGGAGAGGCGCAGCGCGCCCGCCACCGTCCCCAGCCCGAAGGAGAGGAAGATGGCGATGAGGGCGAGCTTGAGGGTGTTGAGGAAGCCCGAGAGGAGGAGAGGCCAGTTCTCGGCGATGATGGTCCAGTCGAGTCCCATCAGCCCCCCCCCGCCCCCCGGCCGACGAAGCCGGGGATGGTGTAGCGCCGCTCGACCCGGCTCATGGAGGCCGCAATGGTGAGCGAGATGGCCAGGTAGAGGAGGGTCCCGGCGGTCACCGCTTCCAGCCCCCGGAAGGTGTAGGAATCCACCTGCTGGGTCATGAAGGTGATCTCGGCGAAGCCGATGGTGGTGGCCAGGGAGGAGTTCTTGAAAATGGTCAGGAACTCCGTGGTCATGGGGGGGATGACGATCCGCATGCCGATGGGCAGCAGGACGTAGCGGTAAGCCTGCAGCCAGGAGAGGCCGCTCGAGAGGGCGGCCTCGGACTGCTGCTTGGGGATGGAGAGGATGCCCGAGCGGACCGTCTCAGCCACCCGGGCGGCGGTGTAGATGCCCAGTCCCACCAGGGGGGCGAGGAACTCGTAGTTAATGGTCAGGAAGGGCGTCTCCACCTCCAGCTGGTTGAGGCCCTGCCGGAGGGGGCCCTCGGGCAGGACCTGGGGGACGGCGAAATACCAGAAGAAGAGCTGGACCAGGAGGGGGGTGTTCCGGAAGAACTCTACATAGGCCCCCGCCAGCAGGCGGGGGAGGCGCCACGGGGTCGTACGGAGAATGCCCAGGGTGATCCCCAAGGCCAGCGCGATGACCCACGCCAGGGAGGAGAGGATGAGGGTGTTCTTGATCCCCTGAAGGATCCAGTACCCAAAGGGATCCTCCCAGAGGACGCTCCAGCGGAATTCGTACTGAAGGCCGAAGGAGGGCATGCCCAAGGGCTCGGGAGGGGCCGGGGGCGCCCGGCCCCCGCCCCCCCCGCGGGGCGGGGCGGCGCCGGCCCCGGGGCCCGGCGAGCCCCCCCCGGCGGAAACCGACACCCCCCCGGCGGAAGAGGCGAAGACCCCGGTGGAAATCGGCAGGAGGTGGGTGGAGGAAGCCACCGCC
>JBHIBR010000491.1:0-1506 GCA_046759145.1 Nitrospinota bacterium
CCTCCCCCCTGGGGTCCACACCTGCCTTCGCCGGAAGTACAACCCGTCGCTGGCCCCCCGGAAGCCCCAGGAGAATGAAGAATTACCCCAATTTGAACAAGCCCGAAAGAGGCTGTCAAGAGGCAACCCGCCCCGGATCCTCCCCCAGCTCCGCCAGGAAAAACCGCACCGGGTCCATGTGGGAGCGCATCGGACGCGGGGGGGCCGGGCGGGCGAAGAGCGGCACGGAGAGCTCGTGCTTGGACCCGTGGGAGCGGAGCGCCACGGGCGCCTCGGCCGCACCGGCGGCAGCGGGAGAGCCCGTTCCTCTGAGCCCCCAGCGCCCGAGAGGGGCTCCCAAGGAGAGGCTTTCCGGCAGCGGGCCCGTGCCCGCCCGGCCCCCCTGGCCGAAGACGGTATCGCGGTCGGCCAGCAGGAGAAGGTCCCCGATCCGGCCCGGGTGGAGGTCGAAGGCGGAGGCCGCCTCCTCCCGGGGGTACGCTTCCTCGATCCCGGCCACTTCGCGCAGGGCGCCTGCGGCGTCCCCCAGGGCGGCCCGGTCGCGCAGGTGGACGTAGGCCGCGCCCCCCTGGTTGCCGTGGTGGAGGACGTAGCGGTCCTTGATGATGGGGACAACCTCCGCCGCGATGCCCGCCCGGGCAAGGAGGAGGCCGGCGTCCACCATCCGGCTCTTGTCGTTCATCCCGTGGTCGGCGGTGATGTAGATGGGGTGGTCCCAGAGGTCCAACACCCGGGCCAGCGCCGCGTCCAGCTCCCGCATGTGCTCCTGGGCGGCCGCCTCCGTCGGGCCGTACTTGTGCGGGATGTAGTCGGTCGTGCTGCAATAGATGACGTCCGGGCGGTGGAGCTCGATGGCCGCGGCGAGGGCCCGCAGAAGCCACACGTTCACCGCGCCGCTGTAGATGTCCTCCCTCGGACCGGCGCGCTCCACCGCCCAGGCGGGCGGCTCCTCGCCCGAGACCACCACCTCCGCCCCCTCCCCCAGGAGCTGGCAGAGCTTGCTCTTGCTGGCGAGGAGGGCGGTTTTGAGGCCTGCGGCCCGCGCGCGCTGGAGGGCGGTGGGCGCCAGGAGGAAGGCGGCCGACTCCATATAGACCTCCGAGCCGTCGGCCGGGTCGTAGTAGTAGTTGGCCGTGATGCCGTGGGCGGAGGGGGGCGAGCCGGTGATGATGCTCACGTTGTTGACGTTCGTCACGGTGGGCACCTGGGCCTGCACGATGGCGAAACTCCCGCTCTCTCGCAGGCGGTCGAGGGTGGGCGTCTCGGCCGCCTCGAGATAGGCGGGATCGCCCCCATCGATGCAGAGGAAGATGGCCTTAGGCATGGGGAGCGGCTCCGGGGGTTTCGGGAGCGTCCAACTCTCAGCCGGCCCCCCCCACCTTCCTCCCGGAGGGCGGGGAGGCCACCCGCGCGGTAGACCCGCGCATTATACCCTCTCCCCGGCACCCGGGGTGCCAGCGGCCCAGATGCCGCCCCCCGCCCGCGGTCCCCTCAGGGGGGCTTGAC
>JBHIBR010000492.1:0-1505 GCA_046759145.1 Nitrospinota bacterium
CGGGGGACCACGCCGCCATCCGCCGCTGGCGGCGCAGGGAGGCCCTCCGGCGCACCCGGGAGCGGCGGCCCGACCTGCTCGCCCGCGCCCGCCTCTCGCCCGAGGACCGCGAGCTGCTGGAGGGCTTGGGCTAGGGGGCCCGGAGGATGGTCGCCCCCCTCTACCTGGCGCTCGTCCACCACCCCGTGCAGAACCGCAAGGGGGAGGAGGTCGCGGCCTCGGTGACGAGCCTGGACCTCCACGACGTGAGCCGGGCGGCCCGCACCTACGGGGTCAGGCGACTCTTCGTGGTCCACCCCTCGGAGGCGCAGCGACGCTTCGTGCGCCGGGTGCGGGACCACTGGCGCGAGGGCTGGGGGGCCGAGTACAATCCCACCCGCCGGGAGGCGCTCGAGCTTCTGGAGGATGTGGGCGACCTCGGCGAGTGTGTGGAACGGGTGGAGCGGCGCGAGGGCCAGCGCCCGCGGGTGGTGACGACGAGCGCCCGCCAGAGGAGTGGTTGCGTCGGTTTCGCCTGGCTGCGAGAGCGCCTCGAGCGAGGCGAAGGCCCCTGGCTCCTCCTGCTCGGCACAGGCTGGGGGCTCGCGGGAGAGGCGGAGCGGGTGGCGGACCATCGGCTCGAGCCCCTTCGGGGGGCGGGGGAGCCTTACAATCATCTGTCGGTGCGTTGTGCGGCAGCCATCATCCTGGACCGGCTCCTGGGCGAGCGGGGGCGGGGCGAGGGCCCGGGGGACGGAGTGAGATGAACGTCATCGATGCCATCGAGAAGGAGTTCATGCGCAAGGACACGGTCGACTTCCGGCCCGGGGACACGGTGCGCGTGCACGCCAAGATCATCGAGGGAGAGAAGGAGCGGGTCCAGGTATTCGAAGGGGTGGTCATCGCCCGGCGCGGGGGCGGGCTGCGCGAGACGTTCAAGGTCCGCAAGGTGTCCTACGGCGTGGGGGTGGAGCGGACCTTCCCCCTCCACAGCCCCCGCGTGGAGAAGGTGGAGGTGGTGCGGCGGGGCAAGGTGCGCCGCGCCAAGCTCTACTACCTGCGGGAGCGCAAGGGAAAGCGCGCTCAGGTGAAGGAGCGCCGCCTCTCCTGAGCCGGCCACCGGGCCGGAGCGGAAACGCCCGCTCCTTTTTGAGCCCCGGCTGTGGAGAGGGGCTCAATAGGGTTGGCATTCCGCCTGGGGCCGCGTGGCCCCCGGCCTGCGAGGAGGGGGGATGCTACGCCGCGAGCGCGGGCTGTGGCGGCGGGGAACCCGTCGGGTGGCGGGCGTGGATGAGGCAGGGCGGGGTCCCCTGGCAGGGCCCGTGGTGGCCGCGGCAGTGGTGCTCGACCCCCGAAGGCCCCCCCCGGGGCTGGACGACTCAAAACGCCTCCCCCCTCCCCGGCGGGAGGAGCTGGCGCGCCGGGTGCGGGGGGAGGCCCTCGCGTGGGCCATCTGGGCGCTGGACGCCGAGGAGGTGGACCGGCTGAACGTCCTCCGGGCGAGCCTTCGGGCCATGGCCCGGGCG
>JBHIBR010000493.1:0-1503 GCA_046759145.1 Nitrospinota bacterium
TCCCCCTCGCGCCGCGCCCGGGTGACGATGGCGGCGGCGTCCGAGCCCGCCTCGGGCTCGGTGAGGGCGAAGCTGAACGAGAGCTCCCCCCTCGCCACCCGGGGGAGGAAGAAGCGCTTTTGCTCCTCCGTCCCATCGCGCAGGATGGCCTCTCCCCCGTAGCACACATCCCGGAAGAGCCAGGTCCCCAGGTCGAGGTAAGCTCGCCCCCCCTCCTCCAGCAGGATGGCGAGGTCGAGGGCGTCGCGCCCCTGCCCGCCGTACTCCTCCGGGATGGCGAGGCCCACCCAGCCGCCTTCGTCGAGTGCTCGGCGGGCCTCCCGGGGGGGCTCCTTGGCCTCGTCGCAGGCCCGGGCGTACTCGGGCGGGCAAACGCGCGCGAGCAGCTCGCGGAGGCTGCGCCGCAGGAGCTCCTGCTCTTCAGTGAAGGCGAAGTCCAAGGGGGTTTCCTCCCAGCCACCGGGCCGGAGCGGAAGGGCCAGTTTTTATGAGCCCCCACTAACTCAGGGCGGCTCGAAAGAATGGGTATTCCGCAGCGGGCCGCCGCCCGCCCGCCTCCTCAGGCCCGGTATTTCTCCAGCAGCCTCCGGGCGATGACGAGGCGCTGGATGTCGTTGGTGCCCTCGCCCACGGTGAGGAGTTTCGCGTCGCGGAAGTAGCGCTCGACGGGGAGCTCCTGGATGTAGCCGATTCCCCCGTGGATGTTGATGGCGAGTGAGGTGCACCGCTCGGCCATCTCGGTGGCGAAGAGCTTCGCCATCCCCGCCTCGAGGTCGCAGCGCTCCCCCCGGTCCTTGCGGGAGGCGGCGAGGTAGATCATCTGGCGGGCGCACTCGATCTCGGTGGCCATGTCGGCCAGCTTGAATTTGATCGCCTGAAAATTGCTGATGGTCTGGCCGAAGGCCCGGCGGTGCTGGGCGTAGCGGATGGAGTCCTCGAAAGCCGCCCGCGCCAGGCCCAGCGCGCGCGCCGCCACCTGGATCCGCCCCACCTCCATCCCGTCCATCAGGAGGGGGAAGCCCCGGTTCTCCTCTCCCAGGAGGTTCCCGGGGGGGACGCGGCAGTCCTCGAACACCAGCTCCCCCGTACGCACCCCTCGGTAGCCGAGCTTCCGGAGGTGGCGGGAGACGCGGAAGCGGGGGCTCCCCTTCTCGATGAGGAGGAGGCTGATCCCCCGGTGGGGGGGCTCCGCCTGGGGGTTGGTCTTGACCACCACGCCGAACATGGTGCCGTGGTCGCTGTTGGTGACGAACATCTTCGTGCCGTTGACGAGGTAGTCCGCTCCCTCCCGGCGGGCGCTGGTGCGGACGGCGGCCACGTCCGAGCCGCAGTCGGGCTCGGTGATGGCGATGCCCGAGCGCCGCTCCCCCCGGGCGAGGCCGGGCAGAAAGCGCTCCCGCTGCTCCTCGGTGCCGTGGCTCGCGATGAGGTAGCAGACGATGCCGTGGCTCCCGATGACGCCGGTGAGGCTCATCCAGCCGCGGGCGAGTTCCTCGGTCAGGA
>JBHIBR010000494.1:0-1501 GCA_046759145.1 Nitrospinota bacterium
ATCTTCGCCACGAAATAGAAACCTGCCCCCACCTGAAGGAGGATCCCGACGGCGAAGGCGGCCTGCGCAAGGCCGGCGGTCGGAAGGCCCCAGAGGCTCTCCCCGATTGCCCGCAGCAGGGTGCCCCCATTTAAGAACCACCAGACGCGGAGGGGCCACTTCTCCGTCCTGGGCGGGGGCCGCCGGCCTCCCCGTCGGGGGTAGACCCAGTAGGCCACACCCATCACCCACTGGACCAGGAAGCCAAAAAGGAGGACGTGGACGTGGGGGGCGCCGGCCGCGAGGAGAAAAGCGCCCCCCCACCGCAGCCTCCCCAGGGCGAGCAGCACGCCCAGGGCGAGTCCCACCAGGAACCAGCTCCAGGCCGCCCGGATGAAGCGGGCGCTCGCCCGGGGCATCGCCCCCCTAGTCCTCGCTCGCGACGGGCGTCGGGACGAGGCGGCCAGCCATGCGGCGGCGCTGCCAGAAGGGGAAAGCGAGGGAGAGGACCCCCAGGAGGATGAAGAAGAGGCTGATGGGCCGCGTGAAGAAGAGGGTGGGGTCGGGGTTCGTCATGTAGGCGCGGTTGAGGTTCACCTCGGCGATAGGGCCCAGGACGACGCCCAGGATCATCGGGGCCAGGGGGAAGCCGAACTTCTTCATCAGGTAGCCCAGGATGCCGAACCAGAAGAGGGTCCAGATGTCGAAGGTGATGTTGTTGAGGGCGAACACCCCGATGGCGCAGAAGAGCAGGATGGTCGAGGCCAGGATGTAACGCGGGACGCGGGTGACCTGCAGAAAGATCCTCATCCCCCAGGCCTGGACGGCGATCATGATGAAGTGGGCCACGAAGAATGCCATGAAGATGCCGTAGGAGAGGTCGGGCCGCTCGCTGATGAAGGAGGGGCTGGGGACGATGTTGTGGATGAGAAGCGCCCCCAGCATCACCGCCGTCACGATGTCCCCCGGGATGCCGAGGGCCATCATGGTGATGAGGGCGCCCCCGGCGGTGCCGTTGTTGGCGGCTTCGGCGGCGATGATCCCGTCGGGGGTACCCGTCCCGAAGCGCTCAGGGTGGCGGGAGGCCTTCTTGGCCTGGTCGTAGCTCAGGATGTTGGAGATGCTGCCCCCGGCCGCGGGCAGGATGCCCACGAACACGCCGATGCAAGCCGAGCGCACCAGGTTGATGGGCCGACGGAAGATCTCCTTGATGGCGCGCCAGTGCTCGAGCCGGATCTTCTCGGCCTGGGCCACGATGAGGGCGCCGTGGGCCTCCTCCTCCCTCTCCACGTCCCCCATGAGCTGGCTGAAGGCGAAGAGGCCGATGAGGACTGGGAGGAAGGCGAAGCCCTGCTGCAGGTCGTCGAGCCCGAAGGTGAAGCGCGCTATCCCGGTGACCTCGTCGTCCCCCACGGTGGCCAGGAAGAGGCCCATCAGGCCCGCGATGCCGCCTTTTACGAGGGAGTCTCCCGAGAGGCTGGCGATGATGGTGAGGGCGAAGGCGATGAGGGAGAAGTACTCC